>CAYMTD010000389.1:0-2910 GCA_964393245.1 uncultured Syntrophaceae bacterium | reverse complement strand
GTTCGCTTGGCATGGACCTTCAAAATCTCTTCCCTTCCCTTCACATCCGGAATGGGCACGACCACTTGCCGGTCGAAGCGACCAGGTCTGAGAAGCGCTGGGTCCAGGACATCGGGGCGGTTCGTCGCAGCGATCAAAATGACTCCCTCGTTCGATTCGAAACCATCCATCTCAACCAGGAGCTGGTTCAATGTCTGCTCCCGCTCATCATGTCCCCCGCCCAGGCCAGCGCCTCGATGCCTGCCAACGGCATCGATTTCATCGATAAAGATGATGCAGGGGGCATTCCGCTTTCCTTGGAGGAAAAGGTCCCGAACGCGTGAGGCGCCCACACCCACGAACATCTCGACGAAGTCAGAGCCGCTGATACTGAAGAAGGGGACATCCGCTTCACCTGCAATGGCGCGTGCCAGGAGCGTTTTTCCTGTTCCGGGTGCACCGATGAGAAGAACTCCCTTCGGAATCCTTCCTCCTAATTTCGTAAATTTCTTGGGATCCCTGAGGAAGGCAATGATCTCCTCCAATTCATTCTTCGCTTCCTCGATACCAGCCACATTCTCAAAGGTGACCTGGTGAAGTTCTTTGGTGAGGATTTTGGCTTTGCTTTTTCCGAAGGAGAGAGCCTTTCCGCCCCCGACCTGCATCTGCCTCATGAAGAAGAGCCAGACGCCGATCAAGAGAATCATGGGGAACAAGTTGATGAGAATTTGAAAGAGGGAGGTGTCGCTCTCTTTCTTTGCATTGATGATCACCCTTTTCCCTCTGAGAATTTTTATCATCTCAGGATCTTCAGGTGCGTAGGTCTTGAATTTCTTACCGTTGACATCCTTCCAGGTAATGTTCCTTCCCTGAGATTCCACTTCTTGGACCTGGCCGTTCTCGACAGCAACAATAAAATCGGAATAGTTCTTGTCCAGGACCGTCTGCCGGGGCTTGCCATAAAAGACCTGAAAAAGAAAGATCAAAATGACAAAAATAATTCCCCAGAAGACTAAATTCTTAGCTATTGAACTCAATGAATTTGCCTCCGGCGTTCATCAAAGACTTCCCACCGATCTCATCGGGAAACAGTGAACATTTTGCGATGCAACTAAATTAACATAAACCTATTATTATTTCAATATCATAAGCGCTGTCAGGGTTTTAGGTAATATCCCCAAGGAGATACCGATTAGTTGAATAATTGTATAAAATCATTAAGGAATGTTGCATGAAAGCGATGGGGAAAAAGTAGCAAAAGTGGGCCGACGGCTAATTTTCACTTGCAAAAATGGCAAGAAGTCGGTAAAGAATAAGGGAACGATGGAATAGTTGAATGATGGAATATTGGGTTTAAATCAAAGAATTGGTTGCGAGATTTTAGACTTTCGATTCATCCATTATTCAAATAGTCCAATATTCCATTTCAACCGTCGGCGATCATACTATTTGCCATGTGACTAATTTGTTCCAAGAGGTTGAAAACTTTGAGAGGTGCCATGTCCGTCGAACTGATGCGACGTTGTCCTCTTTTTGCAGGGTTGAAGGAGGACGATCTGAAACGAATCAGAGCCATCGCCTCCTTAAAGCAGATGGAGAAAAAACAGATCCTCTTTTCCGATGGGGAGGAGGCGAGAGGTTTTTATGTGATTCTTTCCGGGAGGGTTAAACTTTTTAAAGTCTCACCGGAGGGAAAGGAGCAAATTCTTCACGTCGTCAGTGCCCCCGATGCCTTTGCGGAGGCAGCGCTCTTTCTCGAAGGGACCTATCCCGCTTTCGCCGAGGCCATGACCGATGGACAGCTTCTTTTTTTCCCAAGAAGAGACTTTCTCCAATTGATTGAGAGGAATCCCCAATTGAGCCTCAATATGATCGTAACCCTTTCCCATTACCTAAAGAGGTTTGCCTCGCTCATTGAGGAGCTTTCTCTTAAGGAGGTTTCCTCCAGAATCGCAAAATATATCGTCGATCTGTCCATAAGGTCCTCGAAGGAAGGGAAGAATCCGGGAGAGGTGGAACTTGACCTGAGCAAGACGCAGCTGGCATTGAAACTGGGGACGATCAGTGAGACGCTTTCAAGGACGCTGGCAAAGATGAAAGCAAAAAGGATCATCGATGTGAAGAAGAATAAGATCATCATCCTGAACCGAGAAGCTCTGGAAGAACTGGCCTCAGGATTGAAGGTTTGATTCCTTCAGATCCCGCAGACCGGACAACCGTCACTCCAGATTTGATCCGGAATCCATGGTTTCTGAGCGGGATTCTCCCCTTGCACGGGAGGGATGACTTCGAAATTCATGTAAAGAAGTGTTGATGAAGTCGTAAAAAGTCGTCATTCCCGTGAAAACGGGAATCCAGGGAATTCTAACTACATGAAAATACTGGATTCCTGCTTCCGCAGGAATGACAAAAAATCCCTTTTCAGACTTTTTACGAAACCATCAGTGTTAGAATCAATACCAAAGGATGGTTCATTATGACATCTGATCATTACAGAATTCTCGTGGTGGACGATGAGGAACCAACAAGAAAGTTAATTGTCGATGTGTTGTCCCAAAAGGGACATCAGTGCTTGACTGCCGGTGACGGCCTTGAGGCCTTGGATAGAATGAGTGAAACCAAATTTGATGCCGTTATTACTGACATCGTCATGCCCAGGATGGACGGGATTACACTTGCCAAGGAGCTTACCAAGCATCATCAGAATCTTCCGGTGATGGTGATTACGGGGTATACTGAGGAATATTCGGCGGAAACGGCCATCGCTTCAGGTGCAAGAGAATTTATCAAAAAACCATTCTCCGTTTCTGAGTTTCTTATTCGGTTCGACAAAATGATGCGTGACCACAAGGAAGAGGAGGTGCTCCTGGTACTCTCCCTCATGGATGAGCTCACGGGTTTGTATAATCGGCGAAGATTCTTTATTTTGAC
>CAYMTD010000388.1:0-2916 GCA_964393245.1 uncultured Syntrophaceae bacterium | reverse complement strand
TGGAGTGAGGTGTCCCAGGCTACACTCTACCCTGTAAAATTGTGGGGCGTGGTGTAATTGGGAGCGCAGTCGTTTCAGCAAGGCGTAAGGAGAAAGGAGAGACAACTGAGTGCAAATTGCAAAATGAAAAATGCAAAGTGCTATAGTGCAAAAAGAAAAGTTACGAGTTCCGGGTTATGGGGGCCAAAGGATAAAGGCCCAAGGCAAAAGGAACAAGGGGAAGGGAAAAGAGAAAACGTTAGACGGAAAATCAGGGCTATAGGTTGTTCCAATCTTTAGATGAGATGCCTGCTTGGCGAAGGTATTTCCTTGACCAAACTGGCACTGATATCACTCATATGTGGATTTGGAATACGGATTTTTGACTCCCTTTGATCATATATTGGTGTTTGCCACCCGAGAAGGGCCCAGAATAGCCAAGCGCCCTAAATTTACGAATAAGATCTTTCCTCGAGAGAGCTGCCACCATCTACGCCGCGGCCACCTCTTTAATTCTAATGCTAACACCCCCAATAACGGGTATAGGGTCCCTGTCTCTGATTTTCAGAACCAGCCATTCCTCTAAGACCTCCGTAAGTTCATGACGGCATTCCTCAACAGTGGCAGCATTAGCCCAAACCCCTTGAAAACCAGGTATCTCGGCAAACCATGTCCCATCTTCCAATACCTTGTAGTGGGCCTTTTCTAAAGCTTTTTGGATATATTCGGTCAGCATGCGCTTTCTCCTGCTAAAATTTATTTTACATTGTTTTAATAATATCATGAACGAGCAACACGTCAAGACAACTGATGATTTGAAAAAAGAGGTGAGACACCGTTTGAGTGCGTATTCCGACGCAAATCGGCCACCCATTCCGATCCAAACCGGCCACCTATTCCGTTCCAAATCGGCCGGGGATTCCGATTCAAACCGGCCACCCCTGCGCGAGGGGTAAGCGACGCTGGATAATCACCTTCAAAGCCATTTAACCTCCTAAAAAACATCAGGAGGTACTAATGCTAATGGCTAACAGGAGATTATCCATACGTAAGATTAAAGAGGTTCTAAGACTCCATCAAGAAATCGCCCTTTCCGAAAGACAAATCGCCAAAAGTTGTGACATTTCCCGAAGCCCCGTCAAAGAATATCTGCACCGTGCCCAGAGAGCAGGACTGAGTTGGCCCTTCCCTCCCAATCTCGATGACGCCCAACTTGAGAATCTGCTTTTCCCTTTAAGCCAACCCATCGCTGCAGAGAATCGTGGGATGCCTCCCATGGATTCTCTTTACCAGGAGCTAAGTTGAGGGGCATCCTAATATTGCTCCTGTCAAGAGGGAAATAAAAAAAATTGTTCTTTTATAATAACAGCAAGTTACAAAACGCCTCTGATTTTGGAAACACTTTTCCCTTCGAATCCCATTAGGGATTTGTCTTTGACTCGACGATTCTCTCGCCAATAACGAACTCTGAATCTTAGCGTTATCAGTATCCGGTGTACCACACCGTCGTGACCACCCAGCATCCTTTATCCAGGTTCCAAAGTTCAGCGAGAGGCTCTGGGATTGTCCCTCACGAGGCCATCATGGCCTCCACGTTGTTGCTCGGGCTTCTCTCGTCGAAAACGAAAATTCTCTTATCCTTCGTTGAGATAAGTGGGATCAAACTTCTCCTTCTTCTTCATCAAGGTCCAGGCAATCACCAGCAGTTTGGCTGAGAGCTTTACAAGCATCTTGTTGTGAATCCCTTTCTCTCTTTCTCGACCCCGAATCTTGTTTGTGTAGTAAATCATCACGTCCCGATTCTTGTGAGATGCAATCAGAGCCGCCTGATACAGTGCATACCGAAGATCGGCCTTGCCTCGCTTCGAGATCTCTGGGATTGCCTTGTCCGAATCGTTCCCGCTTCGATCCGCACTGAGGTCTAATCCACCCATCTTCATTACCTGTTTCCCATTGTGAAATCGATCGGGCTCTCCTATCGCTCCCAAGACCTTGGCCGACACATCCGGACCAAACCCAGGAACCGTCAAAAGGTATGGGTATTCCGGAAACCGCTCGCAGAGCTGCTCGATCTTTTGTTCTGTCTCTTTGATCACCTCTCGTATCTACCTCAGACCCTCCACCATGACCTTTGCCTCATGGTCCACCCCAGGCACTGCATTACAACCAATCGACTTGCCCGCGGTCTCCCAGATCGCCTCTAAGCGCCTCCTCTGCTCCATCCGGATCCGTCGGGATGTCACACGCTCAATAAAGGACTCCACGCCTAACTCCGTTATTTGAGAGGTTTGGAAAGCACCACCTCACAATCGATAAACCCACCGCCCCCCCAACCGCTCATGCTCCCGATCCATCTCCGGAAAATACTGGGCAATCACAAATGATTCCGAATCCGGACCCGATAGCCATGCTCTTGTTTCTTAAGGCGCCTCTTCAACGAGAGTAACCCCCGTAACCCCCTCAACTCCGCCGAGGGATACTCATAATACAAACACTTCCCCTGCGAGATCAGATCCGCAACATTGGCCGAATCCTTCACATCATGCTTATCCCATCGCCCATCTAATGACTCCCGGTTTCGCTTCACCGTCACCCCGGAGACCAATACCACCACCCTCCCTAAGGTGATCAAATACTCTCCCAACGGCTTATGGTAATTCGCCGTGGGCTCCATCCCATAGACCATCTTCTTCAAACCATGGGCCACCCGCAAGGCCTCCGCTTGACCCAGAAGCCTTCTAAAACCCTCATAGTCGTTGCTAAAAACAAGGCGCCTCAAAAGGGTTTTCCCCGTCGCCGTCCCCAAAAAGGCATGATGCCGATTCTTCGCAACATCGATCCCTACGATCAAATACTGCTGCGAATGCCTTATCTCTTGCCTCAGTTGACGAAACTCCTCCAGCCGGTTACGATTGACCTCGTCCATAGAAACCTCCT
>CAYMTD010000387.1:0-2918 GCA_964393245.1 uncultured Syntrophaceae bacterium | reverse complement strand
GAAAAGCGCTGCCAGAAATCTTTGTCAATCACTTTCGGTTTGGGGCGACCGAAGGCTTCCATCAAAACTTCCACCTCTCGATCCGTGAAACCCCTATGGAAAATGATTCCCTTGAGCTCAACACTGGCCATGAACTTGAGGAGGTCTTCGATGATCCATTTGAATTCACTCACATCGATTCTCTGTCCATTGACCATCAGCGCCTGGTTGATCTGGAAGATCGCCAGATTTTCATTGTTGGCGAGGATGGATTCGATCGCTTCCCTCAGTTGGCGGTTCGCGGTCACCACGGCCTCGCTTCCGCTGGGGTAGAGCTTGTGCTGACGTACGGCTGTCAAGAAACACCGAATGATCTGGGGGATTTGAGCCAGGCTGGTGGTATCGAGCGGAGCACCGGGCGGTGGGAGCTCGCTTCGCCGCTGCCTCCGCCTTTCACCCGTATACTGTCTGGCTTCGAGAGGATTGAAGACCCTGTGCGTATACGACTCCTCAAATTGTTCATACGTTTGGGCCTTCTTCTGGTTCGCCGAACGTTTGAAGTGAAAGACCAGAGGGACGGCAGAGGGTAAAAGGTGTTGTTGGTACAGGGTTTCTTGATATCGGCCGATCTGCTCGTGGAGATCCTGCCTCTGCTTCGGGTGAATGGCCGTATAGATGGTTTCCAGGATTCGCTTACTGAGGAAACGGATGGTTTCATCATTGAGCTGGAAGTCTGACCGGAGCAGGCCCAGGGACGCTGCTTGATCTACGAACTCCAGGATCTTTGCCTCCATTTTCTTTGAACTTCCTGTGAGAAGGCTTAACGAGACATCCTCCCCGAAGGCGGCGGCCTGGTAAAGAAGCTCCCGTTTTTCTTCATCGAGAGCAGCCACCCTCTGGCTGACCATCTCCTCGAGAGACTTCGGAAGATATCCCTCCTCCAACGGTAAGATGACCCGCTGCTGGCCAGAGAGATGAATTTTCTGATCAAGGGCTAACTTTCGCAGAATTTCGCTGAGGAAGAGGGGGTTGCCCTGAGTTACCTTGGCCAGTTCTTCCTCAAAATGCTCAGGGAAACGGACCTGCATAAAGACTTCTTTCAAGTGCTCGGCAATGTCACTCGGGGTGAGCGGTGTTAAAGGAATCGAATGGATATCGAGCTCTCGTTGGTGGGCTTCATGAAATTGAACCAATGGAATCGGTTGCGGCTCTGACTTCAGCGTCTCGATCGGGGTGGAAGTGCTGCAGACAAAAAGCTTCAGTTCCCGGTGGAGCATCAGGCGGCGGAGGAGAAGAAGAGTTGCTTCATCGGCAAATTGCAGATCATCGATCAAAAGAATGAGAGGCCGGAAGTCAAGAGTCTTGGGAATGAAATAGAGCAGGGTATTAAAGATGCTTTCCCGCCGCGAACCCTCATCCTCGTCAGGAGGAGGCTTTCCTTTACCGGCCAGATGGGGGAGGATGTGGGAGAGGTAAAAAGTATCTTTTGGACCTACGCTTTCAAAGATCCCGATGCCTTTGTCTTCTCTCTGGTTGAGGAGCGTGACAAGAATGTTGGTCAATAAATAGTAAGGTCGAAAAGATTCCTGCTGCTGGCCATTGACCTTGACCTGTCGGATCATTTTGCTCGACGCCAGCTTGTGATAGATGGTTTCCAAGAAGGTGCTTTTGCCCATTCCCGCCCCACCTTCCACAATCAGAAACTGGCTCTGTCCCTGACCGAAGTTCTGAAAGAATTTTGCCACCTGCGAGTATTGGGACCTGCGGCCAGCGACCTTCTCCCCTTCCAATTGGTAGATTGCCGTTTTTGTAGAGACCTCCTGCGGGATGACCTCTTTGGCGTTCGAGAGGCGGTCCCTGCCCATCCTCTTTGAGTAGTAGAGAGCGGTATCTGCTTTCTGGATGAGACCCTTTCCTGTTTGCGCATCTTCGGGGGCCGAGGCGATCCCCATGCTGAGGGTGAGACGAAGCTCTCCCTTCCCCCCCTCCAGAACCAAGCGCTTTTGATGGACGTTTTCAAGGAGGTTTTCCGCCATCCTCAGGGCGGCTTGATTTTCAGATTCCGGCAGCAAGATCATGAACTCATCACCCGCATAACGGATGGGTAGCCCGGCTTCCCCTGCCACGGCTTTTAGCAGGGCTGCCAGAAAGACAAGGGCCTGATCCCCTGCCGAGTGCCCGTAGGTATCGTTAATCTGCTTGAAATGATCCAGGTCCATCATGATCAGCGAGAGGGGGTGGTCCTTGAGACCCTGCCAGGCGATTTTATACTGGAAGTAGTTCAGCAGGAAGCGACGATTGAAAATTCCGGTCAGCTCATCTTCAAAGATCAACCTGGAGGGGTCTTTGCCGGCATGTTGAAGGAAATTTAGAAGTTCGTCGTATTTCATTTGGCGCGCCATAATTCGATTACTTTTTAGACTACCACAGAACACCCTCAAGAATCAACAGTGTTTTTAAGGAGTTCTCGCTCATTTTTGAACGGGATTGACCCATTCGGCGGCGTAATGCGCCGCTCAGGGTCAACCCTGAGCGTTCGACTCAGCTTACGCTGAGGTTAAGCCTCCTCATTTATGTTGGGAAGTCGAAGGGTTGACACCCATTGAGGAAGGTTTATAATAGTTGTGTCACATCATGTTCCGTTTGTTTTTGGGAGCCTGAACCCCTGTGGACCATTTCAAGATCGATCGACAATTCGTTGAATCCATTATGGGAAGTCTTCAGGAGAAAGGGTGCAACCTTTCTTTGGAAGAGGTGGCGACGGTCGTCGATCTGATTCGGGAAGAGGTTGTCTACCAGTATGTGGAAAGATTGATCGGTCAGGTCGAAACCATTCTTGAAATCGACCCTTCCCTTTCAGAGAAGGAGATCCTCGAGACCGTGGCAAAGAACGTATGCGATTACCTGGGAGCCGAGGCGGTGAGCATACGCATCTACGA
>CAYMTD010000386.1:0-2922 GCA_964393245.1 uncultured Syntrophaceae bacterium | reverse complement strand
TTCGATCATAGTTGTGCCATTATCCTTTGCGGATGCAACATCACAGGGAGAGTGTTGCTCCACGCATCGGAGAAAATCAGAGAGTCCTTCTTGCCTGAGATTGCAAAAGGGAAGAGCATCATCGCTTTTGGGGCCACGGAACCAGAGGCTGGTTCGGACATCAGGGCGATTAGAACGGCTGCAAGTGTCCGGGGCGATCATTACATCGTCAGCGGCGAGAAATCGATGATTACCTTTGCTGCGGTTGCTCAAGCCTTTGTCGTTCTTGTGAGAACGGATGAGGAGAAAGGGGAGGGGATCAGCTGCCTCCTGATCGAAAATAGAGGGCCCGGGATAGAGATCCAACGCCTCCAAGGATTTGGTTGGAGAGCTACTCAATGGGGAAACGTTGCCTTCAGCGAGGTGAGGGTCCCGATCGGGAATCTCATCGGAGAAAAAAATAGTGCCTTATGTTTGTTGAAAGAGACCGTGCAGGAGCAAAGGGCCCTCACAGGTCTGATTGCCGTGGGCACCGCTGAGGAAGCCCTCGAAGAAGCCGTGAAGTATGGAAAAGTGCGCAGGGTTTTTGGGAAACCGTTGGGGAAGTTCGAAGGCATTCAATTCAGGCTGGCTGAGGATTTTACCTCCCTCGAAGCGGCAAGACTTGTATGCTACCAAGCCCTATCGTTGATCGAAAAGAAGGCTGCCGAAGCACCGGTTTGGGCAGCCATGGCCAATCTCCTTGGAGGAGAGACTTCTTACAAAGTGGTGAATGATGCTATGGATGTTTATGGCGGGCTTGGATATTCAAGAGAGCTTCCACTTGAGCGCAACTTAAGAGATGTCAAAGCCATGCAGATTGCAAACGCCACGTTGAAGATCGAGATTGGCCGTGGCCTCTTCGGGAAAGAGTTTTCCCCCGACACGTAATGGGGAAATCAGACCGTCGGGAAATCGGCACATCAAAAATGTCAACCAAAGCAAAACGCTGTTCAGAATCTGACCATCCGTGATTTCCTTAAAGAAAAGAAACCCTTTATAAATCAATACATAGCAAGTGACGCATTTCTGGCATAGAAAATGCTACCCCTCACTTCTGGCGCTTGAATCAATGATATACAGTGAAGCTCCCCGGCCACCCTGTTAAGACGGGGCAGGCACGCCGGGGCTTCCCGGCAAAGAAATATCTTTCATATTGTGCCCCTTTCTGCCTGCTGGCAGGCAGGGAACCCGTGCACAGCGCGGGGCTTGCGGGGCACATTCCGGTCAAATTTCTGAGGATCGTTCCACATGGCAAACAACTTTGTCATATCTTTTATGAATAACCTCCTTTTGTTGGCCGAGATCGCCCTCCCTGTCACCTTGATCATTCTCCTGGGATTCCTGGCGTGGCGACTCGTCCAGGGAAAATGGGTCAATAAATTTTTCGTAAGTTTTGTCTACAAGAGAAGTCCTTTTGTGAGTGACTTCTATGAGCAGGTGGGCCGTTCCATCGAAGAAAAAGGGAACAGATTTGTAAGGCCGGTTTCTTATATCGCGCTGATCTTATGTGTTGCGCTCATCTTTAGGATTCTTTGGCCACACCTAATTGATCAACGGCATCCAGCCAGCTCATTTCTCGAGGATGAACTCCCTTTGATATTTCTTCACATGGGGCTGATTTTTGTCGGCTTGGGGATTTCGGCTTCTGTCATTTCGTCCTTATTCTTTATAAAGGAGACGGGGAAGTTTAACGTTTATCATCGGAGCGTGGAGATCTATCTGTTGAGTAAGTATCTCGAGAACATCTTAAACTTTGCGCTGGGCATTTCCGTAATCGTTGCCACAGCTTACCTGTGGTTCTTTCTTCTGGATCTGTTGGTACCGGTATTCCGCTACCTTGAGAATCAATCTGTATCGTACAGAGGACCAAAGAGTAACTTCGAAGAAATGTTAAGGCTATGGAAGGTTCTCATCATCGGTTTTAAAGATCAATTTCAAACCTGGTGTATCCTGTCCTTTCTTATATCTATTGCAAGTCTTATGATACCCTACCTGTGGTTCAAGGGGAAACGATTCACCAAAATATTTCTGGCTCTATTTCTTTCGGGAACGATCTTTTCTTACGTTGTGTCTTTTCTGATCAGGACGTTTCTCCATCACGGGCTGAATTGGATATTGCTCGCGGTGTGGATCTTTTCTGCACTCATTACCTCTATGGTCTTCCATTTAGTTAACACCATCTGGCTAAATAAGATAACCATCTGTGGGCGCTGCCAAACAGAAAATAGCATCCGTTCAAATTACTGCAGCGAATGTGGCCGTAAGCTTATCTTGCTCCCCAAGGAAGATAAGGCCAGGGTTTGAGAGGGTGGCAGGGTTCCAATCTTCTTGGCTGAGTCCGACGCAACTTACCAAATTTTGATTCTGCCGATGAAGAAGCGCCCCACTTTCCAGGTGGCAAAGATGTTGAAAAGGGACGTTGCTTAAAGTCTTAAAGTTCAGCCCTTGATAAGATCTCGCCCTTTGTAGACGAGATGGGAAATCGCACCAGAGGTCAAATTCAATTGTCTCATCAGATGTGCACCACTCACTCCGGAACACTCTTTTGCCAGATGACAGTACAGCGGGGCCAATCGCAGAAAATAAGGCACCCACCCTCCAATGAGTATGAAGCGATTGCGATAAGGATTTCCAGTGTATCGATATCGGATCAGGACCCAGGGCGGATTCTCAATGTCTATGATAAGGACAAAAGTGGCAATTTAGCTGTTTGAAAAAACTTTTAAAATCCCTCCCCACCTCCCTTTGCCCCCCGGGTCAGAGACCGCTCCGGGTCGGAGACCAAAGGGAGGGAAAAGGATTTCCCCCTTTTGAGAAACTGATCTTTACCCATAACCTGTCCGGACTAAAGGGGACGGTTCTCTTTATTTTTCTTCCAGCCCCTTTGTCGCCCCATCCGCC
>CAYMTD010000385.1:0-2924 GCA_964393245.1 uncultured Syntrophaceae bacterium | reverse complement strand
GGTTATCCCAGAGCGCTAAAAGAGTGGCATAGAGGGTGATCTCCTCCGCATACATCGAGGGCTTGGTCGCCCATTTCTTAAAATTTGGATGCCTTTTCACTTCCTCACAGAAAATCTCAGAAAGGGTGGGCTCATCCTGATAGGCCCTGGCGGCGAGGACAGGATTCGTAGAAACCTGTTCATAACCGAGATGTCTCAGCCATCTTAAACCAAGGGCGTAGTCGTTTCCAAACTTACATCTTTTTTCTTTTACAATTTGGTAATAGATATTTCCCTTGATCTCCTTCTCCGCACTCTTCAGGAAGCTGACCAGCACGTTTCTCTTAAAATCTAACCCGCCTTCAATCCGCGAAGCGGTTTGGGCCACCATGCTATTGCCCTTTTGAACTCTTTTCATCTTGGCGAGCCACTTCCTGATCACTGCCTCTGCAATTGAGCATTTTCCTTCCTTTCGCTCCAGGCTCTCCCATTCATCCAAGACGGCAAGGATATATCCGACGGACTCGATCCTCTCTGCCTCAAGGAGCCACCGACTTTCAAGTCCATAGAAATTGAGTACCATTTCGACTAAGGCCTCATAGGCATATTGCCTAAAGTTAATTTTTCTTCGTAGGGCTCCTTCTTCATCCGAGCGGATGGATGTGGGCGAATGAAAATCGAGATTAAGTTTCCTGATGAAGCCACCTACTGTCTTCGGAAGCATGCCATTGATTTCAGGAAAAAGAAGATGGTCTGCCGCCAGGGTGGTCTGGCCCATCTGGATTAATCGGAGGATGTGGGCGACATGGTCGTCCGGAATGGGCGGCTTTTCTTCGAAAGATAGCCGCTCAGGGACACTTGAGTTGACGATCTGATTGATGGCCTCTTGAGTTAAAGCCTTCATAATTTTTCTCCTGATCTTCTGTCTGTAATCTCCCCTAACCCCTCTTTAGAAAAGAGGGGTAAAGTTTTTCCCCCTTAGGAAAACCTGCCCGCCGTCAGGCAGGGGGGATTCACCCTGTTAGATAGAAGATTTTGACTGGTGGTGTCAAGCATAAAGCTTTATCTTATCTAACAGGATAAAGGGGGATTTTTTCCACTCCCAGGGAATCCAGATGTCTTTCGATATGTTTCTCCAGCAAAGACCAGTAGTCTTCTTCGTGTTGATATAGAAGTTGACGGATTTTATGCTTGAAGAGATATCTTCCATGCCCATCCTTCGCATTGAGAAGGTATCCGTAAGTAATATGCAGAAGCTGTCTCGAATCATCCTTGTCCAATAAGGTGGGAAGCTCCTGATCCTGAAGCTCATCAAGCTTAGGAATACGGCTAAGGTCTGTGGTTACATGTTAAAGTCTGGAGGCCTCGTCAAACTTGCTTAGTGCCCACCGGTGCATCTCCCTATAAAGGGAGGGGGAAACAGAGGCGATGAGACGGACAGCCTCCAGCCAGCTCGTACCGGCTGTTTTTAGATGGAGTCCTCCTTTTGCCAATTCCCCCATGGGGGGAAAGACTGAAAACTTATCGCTCCCGGAATGAATCGAGATTTTGTAGTTCCCATAATCTTTGGCGATGAGGGCATGCTGGTAGAACTGTTTACGGAAATCCCCCAAATTCCCGCGATAATCGATTGCCTTCTGGAATTCTCCAATGAAGCGCGGAGCAAGCGCATCAATCTTTACGCCTCTGTGACTCAGGGCAATGATGAAAAACAGATGGTTTTCCGGAGTAGTAGGGAAGGGGGTCTCGTCAACAGAGATTTCGAAGTCGACCACGTGTCGATTTCCGAATTCTGAAAGAATAAATCGGTTGACCTCTTCGGTAAAATCAATGGCTTTGTGAAAAAGAAGGAGATTTCGTTTTACACTCTCCTCGTCAAAATGAATGGAAAACTCTCCATGGGATCCTCTGAATCTGAATTCCTTGTCGAGGAAGAGGTGGAGCCAGACTTCTCGGTCTCCCTTCTCAATTTCTTCTCCAATTTGACGAGCCAACTGCTCCTTCGAATAATCAAAAGCCAATGGGTTGAGTTTTTCGGAGAGATCGAGCGTAATCATGGAGACGCGTGCGCGGAGAGCCTCCTTAATCTCCTGAAGGGATTTGAGGTGATCCCCATCCGCTCCATATCCATCCTCGTAGTTTTCCTGGAAGACCGCCCAGGCAGCATCACTGACCACCTCTTCAAAACTTCTTCCTGTCTGGGTATTTTCACGGACAGATTGCTGGGCCAGGACAGGCCGAACCCTAAATGTTCGTACGGCCCTGATATGCCCCGGAGTGGCCACTCCAAGTCGATCACCTGTTCCTATGGTGATTCTATCTTCCCGGAGGGAAACAGGTTTTGTGAAACGAAAGAGCTCCACGAGACAGTTTCTATTTTGGGTAGAAAGATCACAGAGCTTCAGGGTGGTTGCATGACGGTAGGATTGCCCCTGAAAGGGGTCTGCCATGACAGGGTCGTTTTCTCCCAGCACCACCAATTTTTTGCCTTCAGCCGTTCGGATCAGTCCGTACGTCAATCCCCCCTTAGAGGTAAAGGATTTGGGATAGATCTTCTCGATAGTGATGGGAAAACCCTTTAGAGATTGGAATGGATCGAAGATAGTCATTCTCTAGGGACTCCGGGAAACTTTCTTCATGGTTGAACCCGATTATATCCTCAGGTCCTCCCACTGTCAATTTTAACTTCGAATTCTATGGCTTGACATTTCATCCCTATCCCCATAATAATTGAACCGAATTGAAGGAAAAACATATGATTAGAGAAGGGGTTGCTATTTTATTGAATTCAATCTTGGGGATCGAGGAGGTACCTTTTAATGTCCCTCCAAAGCGGGAGTTGGGTGATTTCTCAAGTGCCGTTTGTTTAGCCTTGGCAAAAGAGAAAAAAAAGTCTCCCATCAAGATCGCCCAGGAGGTGGCTGACCAGCTGAGGAGAGAGCTTC
>CAYMTD010000384.1:0-2924 GCA_964393245.1 uncultured Syntrophaceae bacterium | reverse complement strand
CGCGATTTTGTAAAACAATTCCTGTTCCGTCCACGACCATCCCTGATCCAAAGGCTAAGAAGATACTGCTGATGAGAGAGACTGCATTCCTTTCTTTATCGACAGCGGTGACGCAGACGGTATCGCCATGATTTTCAGATAGAATTGGGGAGGGAGGATGCATGGCTCTGTATAAACGAATTTTCTCTCCTAACTTTTTGGCATATTCTTTGGAAAGAAGCTGATCCATTGGGATTTTTTCAAAATCTGGGTCGGTGATGAAATGATCTCGATCGCGGAAGGCAAGCTTCTTGGCTTCGAGCAAGAGGTGAAGATATTCAGAGCTATGAGGCCCCATGCTTCGGATATCATATCCTTCAAGGATATTAAGCATCTCAAGAGCCGTCAGGCCCTGCCCGTTAGGGGGCAGTTCATAAATCGTATAGCCCCGATAATCGGTTGATATGGGCTCCACCCATGTGGTGGAGTGATCCTTGAAATCCTGGTGAGAGAGAAGACCATGATTTCGATTGGAATAATTCACAATGGCATCGCAGATCTCACCCTCATAAAAAGCCCCGGTTCCATCCTTAATAATCTTTCTATAAGTTCGGGCCAGATCACGGTTGATAAAAATCTGTCCTGGCTTGGGCGTCTTTCCATCGATCAGGTAGGTTTTAGAAGCACTTTCATTAGATAGGAGAATCTTCTCTGCCTCCTTCCATTCGCCTGCGATGATCTCGGTGACGGGGAATCCGTGTTCCGCATAATGGATTGCATCTTCAAAGAGTTCTCCAAGGGATAAAGTGCAATAGCGTTCTGCTGCGCTCGCCCATCCATGCAAAGCCCCGGGGACAGTCACAGGCAGAATGCCTCTTTCAGGCATTTCCCTTAGCCCTTTCTCATGAAACCATTTTAGATTTGCTCGATAGGGTGCCCGGCCACTTGCGTTCATTCCGATCAGCTTCTTTTCTTTAGCCAGATAGATCAGGGCAAAGGCATCACCACCCAACCCAGCCGAATGGGGTTCGACGACGCTCAAGGTGGTAACCATGGCGATCGCTGCATCAACGGCGTTTCCACCTTTCTGCAAGATCTTGTAACCCGCCAGGGTTGCCAAGGGCTGGCTTGCTGAAACCATCCCATTCGTTCCCATCACGACGGACCTCTGGGCTGCGTACCTCCTTTCTCGTCTTGATTGATAGGTGAATTGCATATCTATATCACTTTAGGTGGAATCAATTTGAGTGTCAAGCATGGACGTATTTGGATATCAAATTTTCTCTGGGAAGCACCAAGAATATCCTTTTGTCTGGCTCGATCAATGAAGGACTGGTATCTGGCGTCTGTCTGCAATTGAATGCGCAGATCAGACTTGGGGCTCGTTAAATTGATGCTATTTTCGAATCGTGCGATCTTCAAACCCTTGGCCTTTGCCACTTTACACACTTTGTCAATATCTCTGGAAATGACAACGATATCCAAATCGAGACTTACAACTGGTTCTACATATGCATTGACGGCCAGTCCGCCAACAACACAGTAATGGGCGTCCGTTTCTACAAGGATATCAAGAAATACCTGCAGAATATCCACTTTCCCATTTGCTACTGCATTCAAGAAGGCCTTCCCCATCATGATGTTTCGTATTATAGCAAATATTCTTATTCGAGACTACTGAAAGGAATATACACCGGGTCTAGACTTTGCGAGAGGACTGACGAGTCATTACTTCTCTTTTCGGAACCCTGCAATGATTTTGGGGATAAACAGAGAGAAGATGAAAAGACCAACAGAAAAAAAGACCTGGAAAGAGATGAGGTTTCCCCAGTCCCCGCTGGCCCAGACTTCTTTAAGGGTCCCGATGAAGAAAGTAAAAATGAACGTTCCGACGATAATGCCCAATCCTGTCCCAAAGAAATAGTCCCAGAAACGGACCTTGGTCAGCCCCATACCAAAATTCATAGGGGTAAAAGGGAAATAGACCAGTCGCAAGTAGAGGACTGTGGCGAATCCGTTGCGTTCGATGGCATCGTCATATTTTTTCAGGCGATCTCCAATCATCGAGGCAGCAAACTCCCTGCCCAGGGTCCTTCCGATCCAGAAGGCTGCGCTCGCCCCGATCATGGCTCCCACCCAGACGTACAAAAATCCCCAGTAAGCACCAAAGACGGCAGCCCCCACGGCGGTGAGCAATGTTCCTGGAACGAACAAACAGATCCCTGCCGCATAGATGACGATATAAATCAAAGGAGCCCAGAACCCCACTTCGTCGAACAGATGGCTGAGCGATTCCCGTGTAAAAAATTCACTTACTGGAGTGAAGCGGATGATAGAAATCGCTGCGATGATAAACAGAACGAAAAGAATTGCCTTTGGGATCGCACCGCTTCGACTTTTCGCCGATGGCTGGGTCACTTCTCTTCGCCTCATCCCCTTAAATCAAACCAACGCCCCGCCACAGGAGGAGCCTGAGCCTGCGGTGCATCCAAAGCAGTGATCTCCGGTAACAATTCTCCGAACCCTCAACTCTTCTGGTTTAAAGTTTTTAATATGATCAGGAGCCCCGTGGTTGACGGTAAGGCCGAGGGCCAGGTTGAAGTCGCAGTCATAAAGCATGCCATCCCAACCGATGCTCACTTGATGCCGGCACATCAAACCCGGCAGGGTTTCCGGGTTAAAAGCCTGCCGGAGGAGCCGAGAATATTCCCACTCCCTATTTTGTCGATCCAATTCCCTGCGAAAACGGCCCAGGGGCATATTGGTGATGGTCAGCAGACGAGTAAACGTGATGCCGAAGCGCTGACCCAATTCGCGCCGGTAATCTTCCTCAAGGGCAGACTGAGAAGGAGGAAGAAACGGACCCCCGGGATTGTAGACAAGGTTAAGAGGCAGCTCCGGTTTAGATCCATAGCCCAGGGCGTTTAATCGCTTCATGGCCTCGA
>CAYMTD010000383.1:1384-2939 GCA_964393245.1 uncultured Syntrophaceae bacterium | reverse complement strand
GCCTTGGGATCAGCGTTGGGATTGGTCCAGAGAGAACGAAGCTCTGTTCTCTTAGTTACCATGGCTCCCCTGAGTTGGGCGGTCTCCTCGTCAAACTTTCGGCGAAGTTCCTGAAACTTTGTCTTCTGCTCCGGGGTCAGACTGGAGAATTTCCCTGGGTCACCTGGATCGCGACAATATTCTCCTCGCCAACCAGGCCCACCCCCTGGGCCAGAACCAAAGCCAGGACCTTGAGCATAAACATAAGCTACACCTACGATCAAAACGGTTACCAGACTCAGTACCAACAGTGTTTTCTTCATCGATCTTTCCTCCTTTAAGAATTTTTACTCTTACATTGAGCAAGAGCTGTGCCAAACTCCTGTCTCGTTTCTTTATCAACCCCCCAACCCCCCCTTTGGCAAAAGGGGGGAGAGGGGGATTTTCAAAAGTTTTCTTAGAGTTAAAGAATTTTGTGGGGGTTTCATATTTGATAATCTGGCCAGGGAAATATTCGGTTAAAGAGATCTTGTTAGAAATACAAATAGGAAAGCTTTGTCGATAATTTTGGCGATTGTTAAGATTCCGTTTGATTTTCAAAGGGTTTCGCTTCGACAATCTTGACGATTTTTTCGACAAGAATTTCCTCTCCCCTCACCCCCTCCCTCTCGCTTCGAAGGGGAGAGGGGAAGGGTGAGGGGAATTCGTCATCATTCGTTTCGTTCGTTGTCTTCTTATACAATAACTTTTGCTTGAAAAAGAAAAATAGACGAGTTAGAAAGGGGGGTGAAATTAGGGGGGAGAAGGGGGATTAGACCGAGAGAAAAATGGAATACGGATACCCCAAAGGACATGTTTTTTATCGTAAGTTGACGCGCACTTATCCTCTGATCACCCGTGGAGAGGGAATCTATCTCTATGATGAGAATGGAAAACGCTATATCGATGGGTCAGGTGGCGCATTGGTGGTCAATATCGGCCACGGCCAAAAGGAGATTCTTGAGAAGATGTCCGAGCAAATGGGCCAGGTCGGGTATGTCCATGGAACACAGTTCACGACAAAGTCGATCGAGGAGTACGGAGAGGCCCTTGGAGAGATTCTGCCGAAAGGATTGGGAAAAATCTATTTCCTCTCCGGTGGCTCAGAATCGATTGAGGCAGCCATCAAGCTTGCGAGGCAGTATTTTTTGGAATCCGGCCAATCCCAGAGATGGAGGGTCGTTGCCCGGTGGCACAGTTACCACGGAAATACTCTTGGAGCCCTTTCCCTGACCGGAAGGATCAGCATGAGAAGGCCCTACCTCCCGCTTCTCATCGACTTTCCCCATTTCCCTCCCCCCTATTGTTACCGGTGCCCTTTCGGGCTCACCTATCCTGAGTGCGGATTGGAGTGTGCCAAGGTGCTCGAACAGGTCATCCGGATGGAAGGCCCGGAGACGATCTCAGCCGTCATCCTGGAACCGATCGGTGGGGCGACCATTGGGGCGTTGGTACCTCCGGATGGATACCTTTCTGTGATAAGAGAGATCTGTGACCGTTACGGCATCCTTTTGATTGATGATGAGGTGATGACCGG
>CAYMTD010000383.1:0-1284 GCA_964393245.1 uncultured Syntrophaceae bacterium | reverse complement strand
TTGATGGCCACGGGATCGTGGGTCTGGGCTGCGGATACGGTTAAGATTGGTGTCGTTGGCCCGAGAACTGGGCCTGCTGCAGCAACGGGCAAGGCCTTCGAAGAGGGCATTGCCATTGCCCTTGACCATATCAACGCAAAGGGTGGCGTTCTCGGGAAGCCCCTTGAAGTCGTTTTTGAGGACACGGCGGGTGTTCCGGAGAAGGCTGCTTCCGGATTCGAGAAACTCGTGACCCGAGATCAGGTTCCCATTGTTGTCGGGGAGAGTCACTCCTCTTCAGCTCTGGCAGAGATCGAAGTGGCCAATCGCTACAAGGTCCCCTTCATCATCTGCGAGGCCTGGCATGATGACATTACGAAGAAGAACTATAAGTGGGTCTTCCGAGCGGGGCCAGCCAACAGCGGGGTGGTCGATTTCTATATCGCTCCCTTTGTGAAAGAGAGTGGATTCAAGAAGGTGGCCATTGTGAGGGAGAATTCTGATTGGGGCGTGGGCATTGCCGAGCGAACCGAGTTCAACATGA
Organism: uncultured Syntrophaceae bacterium; assembly: GCA_964393245.1. Classification (GTDB taxonomy): domain Bacteria; phylum Desulfobacterota; class BSN033; order BSN033; family UBA1163; genus CAYMJV01. The sequence goes on along the minus strand of CAYMTD010000383.1, from coordinate 761 downwards.
AAAGATACGGAATTCCCTTTGTAACATTGAAGGTCGAACGGGAGAGCAAAGACTTTTACACTGAATTGACCAAGATTAAGGCGGAGTCTCCCGAAATCATCTTAGCCTATATCTATGGGACAGGACTTCACTTCTTCGTTGCGCAAGCCCATGAGGTCGGCCTCAGCCCCAAATGCCTCATTCTGGACGGTGCCGGTCCTCCCAGTCTCTGGGATACATTCTGGAAGAATGTGGGAAAAGCAGGCGAACTGGAGCTCTTCATGTCAAGCATGCATGAAAAGGTTCACCTGACAGCGACGAGCCGAAAGTTCTGGGACGATTATAAGAAGAAGTATGGGAAAGATCCCAGCGACTACAAGACACGCTCCATCTACAATGTCATTCTGATCGCTGCCGACGCCATCAACCGGGCCAAATCAACAGGGAATGAAGCGGTCGTTACGGCCCTGGAGAAGACGAATCTCGAGGTGACGACGGGCGTGGTCAAGTTTGGTTTAAATCCAGGTTCCTATGAATACCATCAGTGGATGCCGCCCATGCTTGTTGTCCAATGGCAGGATGCGAAGCAAGTCGTGGTCTTTCCAAAAGAAGCAGTCATGGCAGCGTTGAAAAGAGGAAAGTAAGGTAGGAGGGGCGGCCCTTTGCGGCCGCCCTGAAGGTGTGAACTTTTAAAGGGAGAGAGATGTCTTCTTTCTTAATGTTTCTTACCAATGGGATTGTGATCGGGATGATCAATGCCCTGTCCGCTATTGGTGTCTCCC
>CAYMTD010000382.1:0-2949 GCA_964393245.1 uncultured Syntrophaceae bacterium | reverse complement strand
GACCGCTGACCATGAGGACGGCGAGCATGAAACCTGCAATGATCCCAATGCTGATGAGCCTTTTCATTCCTGTTTCACCCCCTCTCCTTTACATATGATTCGTCTGACAATTTAGACGGCGAAAGTTTAACAAATATTCACACATTGTCAAGGGAAAAATGCTCAAGAAAATCTCGTAATACTCTGAAAGAGCCTTCTGGGTCTATCGGCCTTCGCTTCTCAGAGCCAAATTTAGGGGGTTCGATCTTGGACTATAGGATCTCGATCTCTTCGAGGATTCGTTCTTTCGTTTTGAGGAATGTATGACTCTTTTCGGCCTTTTCCACCTGCTCCCTTGCCAGCAAGGCGGCGCCAAGGGCTCCGGTAATTAAAGGTTCCTCGGGGACCTGAACGGGATGTCCCAATTGCTCCGAAAGGGCTTTTAGCAAACCTTTGTTCTTACCCCCTCCACCTGTCACGATAATCTCCTCTTCCACTCTCAACCGATTGATCATTCGGCTGATCCTGTCTGCCAAAGATTGGTGAATTCCCGCGAGTAAGTCGAATGTGGGGACACCTTGTGCCAAATTGGTGGCAACTTCCTGCTGGGCCCATATGGTGCAGATGTTGCTGATCTTTGAGGGATTCTTGCTCTGAAGAGAGAGATCGCCAACCCTGTCAAGAGGTACTCCAAGGCTATCCGCAATCACTTCGATGAATCTCCCAGTACCGGCAGCGCACTTGTCATTCATCGCAAAATCGACGACTCTTCCCTTTCCCTCTATTTTAATCCCCTTAACATCCTGACCTCCGATATCGATGATCGTCTTCGCCTTAGGGAAGAGACTGGCAACTCCCTTTGCATGACAGCTAATTTCCGTAAACTGTCTGTCGGCAAAGGGGACGTTGATCCTGCCGTAGCCAGTGGAGACAATATAGGTGATCGACTGGAAGGAGACCGCTGCTTTCTTCAGCGCTTCGTCCATGACCTGATTGGCTAAGCGGCGATGCTCGGGTCCTGTAGGCCCAATGACAGAAGCGATGATCCCTCCGTTCAGGATCAACACTTTGGTCATCGTCGAACCCACATCAATGCCTGCGAAGTAAGCTGCCAACGTCCATTCCCTGTGGGGAACGCATAGATGCGTTCCCTACAATCGCCCCTTGGCTCGATCACGCTGCCCGATTGACCCGATTCGACTCCAGAGTCTCAATGAAGGCGTCGATCTTGTTTCTCGTATCGACCTCAGAATAGGAGGTGATGTCAATAATATCGCTTTCCAGGATCAACGAAGGAAGTTCTCTGTAAACCTTTTCCTTCTTTCCCTCTTTCCCCACCATATACACCGGGATGGGTTTGCAGATTTTTGCGAGTTGATGTAACTGCCAGATGAGACCCACGTGCCAGGTCCGACAAGAAAACGCTTCATGCATCACCACCCCATCGATCTTATACTCTTCGATCCAATTGATGAGGCGCTCCACGTCAGGCTCCGACCCCGGACGCTTCTTTGCCTTATCGAACCAGAACGTCCAGTATCCCAGCCATCTCCATGCCAGATGCTCAATCGGATCCTTCGTCTCTGGAATATCCATCTCGTGAAGAGGTGCAACCATGCGATAGGTCGTCTCCACCGGGAAAGACGCCCCTTTGCTATTGAAGTAATTGAAATCGCTCAGAGCATACCAGGCGGGCAATCCACCTCCCCACATCAGCCTGTATTTTTCGTTCTCGACCTCCCCTTCACCCTTTGCAATTTTTTCCTCCAACTCCCTTTTTAGTTCGACGAAGAAATCGTAGGCCTTCTGAGTCGCCATCATAAAGCAGATGGGTACCATCGTATTCATGGCATCGCCGGTTCCCATGGGGCACGGAACGGCCCGTCGCAGTTTATAGGTTTCATCAATGAGGTTCCAGGTGCGATCGCTCAGATCCACCAGCTCTCTTAATCGGTCATAGTCCATCTTCTTTTTGGTCTGCTCTTCGAGAAAAGCCACCAGTCCCCGCAATTGCTTAACGATATAATTGTGGTAGTAACCCCAGACTTCCCGGTGATCTCGATCTCTCTGAAACAGGGGGTAGGGAAGATCGATGTTGTAAATCGGAACATCCGGCATGAACTGCTGCGAGGCCTGGTACCATTTCGACCTCGGATCGCACAGAATCTGTCCGCTGGAGATCATGAAATCAGGTCTCGCCTGTCCTCCCCATGGGGCATTCGGGGGCATCTCACCCAGTTCCTCCCTCCATTGGTCAAAGCCGATCCCGCAAAGGGCGTAGGTGCACAGGGAACGGGAAAGGCCAAGGGATTCCGCTCTTTGAAGAAATCGCTCCGCGTCTCTCTTCGCACCGCAGATACCAGCAAAATTCTCTGTCCAAACCGGGATGACATCCATCGCCCGAAAGATTTCTTCATGATGGCAGACGATGAACGTATAAGCCAATTTCTGCTTCCCCTCTGCCCTCGCCTGAAGGGTCCCTGTAATAAATTCCTTAACCATGGGGCCAATGGATGCAGCCGCCTGCGTTGCCGTCATCCTTTTTTTGGGTTTTGCCTCTTTTTTCTCCTCAACCATTATCTTTCCCCTCCCTGTCTAGGAATCCCTCTCAGCCAATCATCTCCAAAAAGGCTTGAATCCTTGTTCTCAGTTGACCCATCGTCCCCGCAGAATAGACATCCTCCAAATAAAGAAGCGGAACATTGATCATCTTGTAGTAGGCCTTTCTGGCAGGCACCTCAAAGCCAAAGGGGTCGCAGTATTTGTAGACATAAAGAATGGCACCGTCCACCTTGAACTCTTTGGCGTAGGCTCCGATGTCCCCGAATCGCGACGCAATATCTCCCTCGAAGGTGCCGGCCTTGTTCTGTCTGTAGGTTTTGGGACAATTGACTTTATCCAGATACCGGCGACTCAGAGCGTCCATTGGATCTCCTCCCACTTCTGTCTTTGGGAAGGAATCCCTGGCTC
>CAYMTD010000381.1:0-2961 GCA_964393245.1 uncultured Syntrophaceae bacterium | reverse complement strand
GAAAACCGATGGCGGATCCTCATCGGACTGCTCGCCCTGCTCATCGTTGATGTCCTCCAGCTCCTCATCCCGAGGATTGTCAAACATGCCATCGATGACCTCACCTGGGGAGCGATCCCTTCTTCGCGCCTCCTCCTCCTCTATGGAGGAGAAGTCCTTGCGTTGGCCCTTGGCATCGGCGGGTTCCGATATGTCTGGAGGGTCTTGCTCCTCGGAGCGGCCCGGCGCGTCGAGAAGGCCCTCCGAGACCGCTTCTTTCTCCACGTCCAATCCCTCTCCCCATCCTACTTCTCACGGACGAAGGTCGGGGATCTAATGGCCCATGCCATCAACGATATTGACGCCGTCCGTATGTCCCTCTCATTGGGGGTTGTCTTCCTGGTGGATACCCTTATCCTGGGAGTGCTGACGATCTTCTTTATGATCTATATCCACCCCATGTTGACGCTCTATGCGATTCTTCCTATGCCCCTGATCACCGTGATCACCCTATTTTTCAGCCGGACCATCCATGATCGTTTTGAGGCTCTGCAGAAGACTTTCGCCTCTCTCACCGAAAGGGTCCGGGAGTCGATTGCAGGAATTCGGGTCGTCAAAGCCTATGTTCTGGAAGAAGAGGAGAAGGGCAAGCTTTCCCGGCTCAGCCAAAACTATATCCAGAAGAATCTGAATGTGACCAAGGTGTGGGGGATGTTTTTTCCGATCATCCTCTTCTTTTCTAACCTCTCCATGGTCATCATCCTCTACTTAGGGGGAAGATTGACGATCTTCCAATCGATCTCTACAGGGGATTTCGTTGCCTTCATGAGCTACCTGGGACTGCTGGCCTGGCCCATGATGGCCTTGGGATGGGCCATCAATGTGATCCAGCGGGGCGCGGCTTCCATGGATCGGTTGAACAAGATATTGAAAGAGGCACCCGAGATCTCCGATGGCCCAGAGGTGAGGGATTCAGGAGAGCTCAAAGGGAGGATTGAGATAAAAGGGTTGACCTTTTTCGGGGGAAATGGAGGGGTCCCCATCCTTCAGAATATTGAGCTCACCATTCCTGAAGGAGAAAGGACAGTGATCGTCGGGAGGACGGGATCCGGGAAGACGGTCCTCTGTAACCTTCTCACACGTCTCTTAGACCCTCCCCAGGGCTCTCTCTCTATCGATGGGACTGAAATTCATCGCATCCCTCTCAAGAGATTGAGAGGATCGATCGGCTATGTCCCTCAGGATACGATCCTCTTTTCAGAGACCATTCGGGAGAACATTGCTTTCGGAAGGCTCGAGGCAAATGATCAGGAGATTGAAGAGGCCGCCAGGATTGCGCAGATTTACGATGAGATCATGGAATTTCCAGAGGGCATGAACACGGTGATCGGTGAGAAAGGGGTGACGCTCTCCGGGGGCCAGAGACAGCGGGTGGCCATTGCGAGGGCGCTGTTGATGAACCCGCCCATTTTCATTTTGGATGACGCTCTTTCTTCTGTTGACATTCAGACAGAGGAACGAATCCTGGAGGGGTTGGAGAAGTTGCTCCAAGGGAAGACGACCATTCTCATCACCCACAGAATCGCTCCTCTTCGTAAGGCAGACCGAATCGTTGTCCTTGACGAGGGCAGGGTGGTTGAGGTGGGCAAGCACGCCACCCTTCTGGCACAGGGAGGAATCTATGCGAGTCTCTACTGGCAACGAGAGCTGGAGGAAGAGCTGGAAAGAGAGCGGTGAGACTAAATTCCAATCACCAAATCCCAAGCTCCAAATAAATCCCAATCACCAATAATCAAACAGGCTTTTGGTCATTGGAATTTGGGTATTGGTGCTTGGATATTGGTTATTAGTGGAGCCTTAACCCGTACCTTCTCACATATTAGAGAAGCTCAACAAGCGTTTGGGATGCAGGAATGTACGCAGATTTCGGTTACATGGAAGAAGGGAAATTGGGCAAGCCCTACGACCTGAAGTTGATGGCTAGGCTTTGGGTCTTTCTGCGGCCCCATGGATTTCTGATGGCCGTTTCCCTCCTTTTCGTTCTCATCATGGCCGCCTTGGACCTTTTCATCCCCTATCTGACAAAGGAAGCGATCGACCGTTACATTGTCCTTTCTGCAAGGGAAGTGGTCCTCAGAGGTGACCGGTCGCCAGAGGAGGAGTGGCTCTTGAGTCGTGTGGGCAAGGACCTCATCCCCAGGAGGGAGAAGGGTAGATTTTTCCTCCTGCCGGAGGTTCTACGCCCCATGGATGCTAAGGAGATGGCCCTCTTTCAAAAATCTGGCCTCCTCTCCGAGAACCGATTCTATGTCTATACCCCTCAGCGCCCCGAGGAAGAGGAGATACTAAAGAAGTATCCCCTTCTCTTTGAACAGAGCGACTCTCGCTGGTTCATTTCCTTTGAACAACTAAAGCAAATAGAGAAGGAAGACCTCCTCATCCTGAGAGGAAGAGATGTGACCGGAGTTCTTCACATTGCCCTCATCGTTTTGGCCATCCTGATTGTCCATTTCGGCCTCAATTTTTTCCAGGTCTATACCATGGAGGTGGCCGGACAGCGGATGATGCACGACCTCCGGATGACTCTCTTTTCCCACGTCCAAAGCCTCTCCGTCTCCTTTTTCGATCGGAATCCCGTGGGGAGACTGGTGACGCGGCTGACGAACGATATCCAGAATATCCACGAAATGTTCACCTCGGTACTGATCAACCTTTTCAAAGACATTCTTCTGCTCTTTGGAATCATCATCATTCTCCTCTATTTAAACCGAGAATTAGCCTTGGTCTCTTTTTCTGTCCTCCCCCTGATTTTTGTCACCACCCTTTTCTTCAGCCGTCAAGCGAGGGATGCCTTTCGGGAGATCCGTTCTAAGATCGCCCAGATGAATGCCTTCCTCCAGGAAAGCCTCTCGGGCATCAAGGTGGTACAACTCTTTCAAAGGCAGGAAGAGCACGGCCGGCGGTTTCATAAAATCAACCAAG
>CAYMTD010000380.1:0-2972 GCA_964393245.1 uncultured Syntrophaceae bacterium | reverse complement strand
AAGGAGGGACCCCTATGGCAGCGGAAGAGATTAAGGTCTTTTCGACACCCACCTGACCCTACTGCAAGATGGCGAAAGAGTTTCTTTCGCAGAAGGGCTACAAATTTACCGAATATGATGTGACCAAAGACCGGGCAGCGCTGGATGAGATGGTGAAGATCTCGGGAGCTCGGAGCGTGCCTGTGATCGCAGCCTGCAACGAGGTCATGGTGGGATTTGATAAGACCCGCCTGGAGCAGATGCTGAGCTGCATTAAGCAGAGAACGGAAATATAAGAACACCGGTGACGGTGTTTGGTGACAGTGACGGGGTTCTTTCTTAACCGTCACCGTCACTGGTCACTATCACTCAGGTCCGCCGACTCGTTGTCGCAAGAACCTCCCAGTATAGGACTCCTTTGAGGCCATAACGGCGTCGAGGTCCCCTTGGGCAACGATTCTCCCTCCTTCTTCCCCTCCCTCTGGGCCGAGGTCGATGATATAGTCTGCACATCGAATAAGGTCCAGATTGTGCTCGATCACAACCAAGGAGTGACCCTGAGAGAGAAGCTTCTGGAAGGTGGCCAGAAGAAGTTCGACGTCTGCCATGTGGAGCCCGGTGGTTGGCTCATCGAAAATGAAGAGGTTTCTTCCTTTCTGACTCCGGGAGATATGCTGACCTAATTTCAACCTCTGAGATTCTCCTCCGCTGAGCGTGTTGGTGGGCTGACCGAGCACCAGATATCCCAATCCCACATCCTTCAGGACCTGAAGCTTTTCGACGAGTCTTAGGCGGTCTTTGAAAAAGGCTAAGGCCTCATCGACGGTCATATTCAAGACTTCTGAAATATTCTTATCTCGATATCGCACCTTGAGGATTTCGGGTCGAAATCTCTTTCCCTCGCAAGCGTCACAGGTGATCATGACATCTTCTAAGAACTGCATATCCAAAACCTGGACGCCTGCGCCCTGGCAAGTTTCGCAACGCCCCCCTTCTGTATTGAATGAGAAATGGCGCGGTTTAAATCCCATTCTTTTGGCATCCCGGGTGAGGGCAAAGAGGTCTCGAATATCGCTGAAGACCTTTACATAAGTGGCCGGATTGGACCGAACGCTCTTTCCAATGGGGGATTGGTCGACCAGGATCAGGTCATCAATTTGCTCCAACCCCTTGATGGAGTCAAAAGCTCCTTTCTCAAATTCTGAATCGTCGTTCCTCTTAGCTCCCGCATAGAGAATATTTTGCACCAGGGTGGTCTTCCCCGCTCCAGACACGCCGGTGATGACGACCAACATCCCCAGGGGAATTCTCACATCAATGCCTTTGAGGTTGTGCTCACGGGCGTTTTTTATCGAAATCCATCCCTTCGGTTTTCTCTGAGGCCGATGGAAAACATTACCCATCCCGTTCCTCAGGTATCGCGCCGTCAGGGAATCTCCGTCTTTCAACAGGCTTTCAACATCTCCCTGAAAGATGACCTCTCCGCCTTGCTTGCCGGCCCCGGGACCAAGGTCGATGATCTCATCAGAAGCCTTGATCACATCCGGGTCGTGTTCGACCACGACGACTGTATTTCCATCCTTCGTCAACTGCCCGAGCGCACGAAGGAGACGGTGCGTATCTCTTGCATGAAGACCGATGCTCGGCTCATCGAGAACATAAAGGGTATCCGTCAAGGCTGACCCTAAAGCCCTCGCGAGAGTAATTCTTTGATATTCTCCACTGGAGAGGGTTCGAGTTTGGCGGGAGAGGGTCAGGTATCCCAATCCGACGTCCGCCATGAATCCAATCCGGTCGGTGATCTCTTTGAGAAGACGCTCTCCCATCCTTCTTTGAAATTCTTTGATCGGCAGATTCTTGAAAAAGGTCAAGAGGTCAGCAATGGACATCTCGCAGAGCTGGATAATATTCTTCCCAGCCAAAAGGACATGGAGGGCCTCCGGTTTAAGGCGGGTATTGTGACAGGTGGGGCAGGGGGTGTAAGCCCGATATCTGCTGAGAAAGACGCGGTAATGGACTTTATATCGTTTTCCCTCCATCCAATCGAAGAACCCCCGAAGGCCGATGAACTCGCCTTTCCCGTTAAGAAGAATCTCCTTATGATCCGGTCGAAGTTCTTCAAAAGGTTTTGTTGTCGGGATGCGATAGCGCCGGCAAGCCTCCCATAGATATTCATAAAGGTCTTCGTAAGCGGGTGTATTCCACGGGGAAAAGGGTTTCTCTTTCAGGGTCTTTTCCGGGTCTGGAACAACCTTCTGCCAGTCAATTCCAATAATCCTTCCAAATCCCTGGCAGGTTGGGCAGGCCCCCACCGGACTGTTAAACGAGAAGAGGAGCGGCTCAGGTTCCTGAAAGGATTTCCCGCATCGATTGCAGGAAAAACTCCGATTGAACGATAGCCTCTCTCCATCCCCCACCATCACTTCTACCTTACCCTTCCCCCATTGGAAGCCACTCTGAACGGCTTCCACCAATCTCGATCGGTTCTTTTCTTCAGGCACGATCCGATCAATGAGAAGGGAGAGGGAGCTGTGGCTCTGGAAACTGGAAGGAGGAAGCGTCGTCAGGTCGAGGACCCTTCCTTCTTCCCAGATTCGATAATACCCGCTCTTAATCAGCTCTCTGAACTTCAACTCAATATCGTCTCCCGGTTCGATGGAGAGGGGACTCAGAACCAGAATCTTCTTTCCCGAAACCTCCTCCAAGATCCGTTCCACAACGCTCTCAACGGTTTCTCCGGAGACCTGGAGTTGGCAATCGGGACAGAAGACCTGTCCGATCTTGGCAAAGAGAAGTCTCAAGTAATCATAAATCTCCGAAGCCGTGCCCACCGTGGAACGAGCGTTCTTGACGGTATTTTTCTGTTCGATGGCAATGGCGGGAGGGATCCCATGAATGGCCTCGACATCGGGGCGATCCATCTTCTCCAGAAATTGGCGGGCATAAGTGGAGAGCGATTCGACATAGCGTCTCTGCCCTTCTGCGAAAAGGGT
>CAYMTD010000379.1:0-2980 GCA_964393245.1 uncultured Syntrophaceae bacterium | reverse complement strand
CCTTTCTCCCGATTGAGGGAGAGGATGAGATCCAGAAATTCAGCCTGGTGATGAATGTCCAAATTGGCCGTCGGTTCGTCGAGGAGGATGACCTCAGGTTCCTGAGCCAAGGCCCTGGCAATGAAGACCCTCTTTCTCTCCCCGCCTGAAAGCTCGTCAATCGACCGACCGGCCAACGGAAGGATTTCCGTCCACTCCATGGCCCTTCTGGCGATTTCCAGATCCTTCTGGCTTTCAAACATCAAATGCCCGAGATAAGGTGATCTTCCCATGAGGATCATCTCGATCACGCGGAAAGGGAAGACAGGGTAAATCTCCTGAGCGACCACAGCGATCTTCTTGGCGATCTCGTTCCGGCCCATCTTCCTCAACGAAAGCCGTTCAAAAAGGACCTCTCCTCGTTGAGGGGTGAGAAGACGATAAAGAATCTTAAGAAGGGTACTCTTTCCAGAACCATTGGGGCCAATCACACCGACGAACTCCCCTTTTCTTACCTCAAAAGAGATCTCCTGAAGGACCCAGTCTTGATGATACCGGAAGAAGATTGAATTCACTTCAATCATAAAATCTTAACCACCTTTCTTCTTCTTAACAGGTAGATGAAGAAAGGGCCTCCAAAGGCAGCCGTAATTACCCCCACGGGCAGTTCCACAGGCGAAAAGAGGGTGCGACCCAGAGTATCTGACGCGATGAGAAGGGAGGCTCCGATGAAGGCTGAGGCTGGAAGGAGAAGACGGTGGTCAGGCCCGAACATCAAACGGACCGCGTGCGGAACGATCAGACCCACAAAGCCGATCAAACCGCACATCGAGACCGAGGCTGCCGTCATCAGAGAGGCGCCAACATAGGCGATCATCTTCAATCGCTCCACATTCACTCCCAATTGAAGTGCGCTTTCCTCTCCGGAAAGGATCAAATTGAACTGACGGGCATGACCGTAGAGAAGAAGAAAAGCAAATAGGAGATAGGGAAAGATGAGGCGGATCGCCTGATAGTTGGAAAGGCTGAAGTCCCCCATTAACCAGAAGACAATCGTGCGGAGTTCCTCTCTGGAGGAAACAGAGAGGAAAAACATGATCAGGGCGGAAAGAAAGGAACTGACGATGACGCCTGCCAGAAGCAAGGTGTTCGGGTGGATTTTTCCTTCTTGTCTACCGGAATAAAAGACGATGAGAATGGTGAGCAGGCCTCCGGCAAAGGAAGTTAGAGGGAGACCAACGGAGAGGGTTCCAAAGCCCATCAGGATGGCGACGATCGCTCCAACCGCCGCACCACTCGAAACTCCGAGAATATAGGGATCGGCCAAGGGATTTCTCAGAAGGGCCTGAAAGATGGCACCGGACACGGAAAGACCCGCTCCCACAAGACCGGCCAGGAGAACCCTGGGTACCCGGAGGGAAAGAATGATTGTTTTTTGGGTTTCCGTGCTTGTTGCCTCAAGCCCCAGGATTGACTGAAGGAGAATGGAGATGGAGCGATAGGGTTCCAGCTTCACACTTCCCATCGTGATGGAGACGAGCATAACCAGGAGACAGAGGAGGCCGAGAACGGTCGAGATCAGGAGAACCCTTTTTAGGGTGAGAATCTTCATAGCAGCCCTGATGCCAATTGAAAAATCAGCAATTGGCTTTTCAAGTTTGCGTATTTCGAATTGTCTCCGCTTGTTCTTTCTTCAATGCTAATTTTGCATTGCTGAGTTTGCAATGTCTACTTGAATTTTTCAGGATGAAGGATTCTGGCCACCTCCTCTAATCCTTCAATGATCCTGGGGGAAGGGCGATCGATCAGGTCGGAGTCGATGAGGTGGATTCGACCATTTCTCACGGCTGGGATCGTCCTCCAGCGGGACCATTCCTGTAGAACCCTTTGATAATTCCCCCTTGGATTCATGGAACTGATGAGAATGACCTCCGGGGATCTTTTCAAAACCTCTTCCATTCCAAATCGAGGATACATCGTTTTCTCGTTTCCTGCCACATTGTCACCGCCTGCCAAGCGAATGAGATCGTCTGCAAAACTATCCTTCCCCACGGTCACAATAGGGGCTTCTCCGATCTGGAGAAAGACGCGGGGTCTGGGAAGGCCTCGCGTGAGGTCCACCACCCTCTGCCTCCGGCTCTTCATCTCCTGGATGATTTCCGCGGCCTCCTTCTTCCGGTCAACCACCTGACCGACATGACCGATGCTCTGTAAGATCTCCTCAAAATTTTTTGGAAAGATCACATAAATACGAAAGCCCAAACGCTCGAGACGTTCCACCATATCCTTTGTATTTCCGGCCCCTGTGGCGATGATCAGATCAGGTTTGAGAGAGACAATCTTTTCAAAATCGAGGCTGATGTAGCTTCCCACCCGGACCTTGTTCTTCGCCCTCTTAGGAAAGTTGCAGTGGATCGAGACGCCAACGATTTCTTGATCGAGGCCAAGGGCGAAGAGGATCTCCGTAACGTTGGGAGCTAAGGAGACGATCTTCTTGGGCGGGAAAGGAACGATCACTTCCCGTCCTACTTCGTCTTTGAATGTCTCGGAGGCTGAGTACGAAACTGAAACATGAAACAGGACAAGCGTCAAAAGGACAAAAAGGAATATCAACTCCTTCTCCCTCTCCCTTGATAGGAGAGGGTGGGGGTGAGGGTGAGTGGCATTCCTACCTCCTCCCCTTAATCCCCTCCCACCAGGGGAGGGGGGTTCTTTTAGATCATCCTTCTTAATTCCCATATTCTGGAGGAAATGTCTCATTGCAGTTGAAATTTGATCGGAATATTCACCCAAAAAGGAATGGCATTCTCTCCCTTCTTTGCGGGGAAGAACTTCCATTCTTTGACTGCAGAAAGTGCCGAGCGATCGAGGATCTCGTGGCCGGAGGATTTCCTCACCTCCACCTGCCCCACGAGCCCGCTGGAGAGGACCTCCACCCTCAATATGACTTCTCCTTGCCATCCCTTTCTTCGGGCCTCTTGGGGATAGAGAGGCTTTGGAT
>CAYMTD010000378.1:0-2983 GCA_964393245.1 uncultured Syntrophaceae bacterium | reverse complement strand
CCTCGAATCTTTACGGCGAACTGACTTCATTAGAAAATCTTATCTACCAGGCCGAACTCTATGGGGTCGAACGAAAAAAACGAAAAGATTATGCCCTCCAGCTTCTTGGTGAATTTGGTTTGAAGGAACATCAAGAAAAAGCTTTTCAGAAATTATCGAGAGGATTGAAACGAAGGCTCACCATTGCAGCAGCTCTTATTCACAATCCCAAAATCCTCTTCCTTGATGAACCCACCACGGGTCTGGATGTGATGAGCGCAAGTGGATTAAGGAAATTGATTCTCGATTCGAAAAAGAAGGGGCTAACGATCTTTCTCACCACCCATTACATTCCCGAGGCAGAAAGTCTGTGTGATCGGATCGCCATTATTGTGAAAGGGAAAATACCGATCATCGATACGCCAGAAAATATTAAATCCCATGTCAAAGAAATGGAGATCCTTGAAATCGGACTCGATCGAGTTCCGGATCCATTGAAGAATAAACTACTCTCATTGAGCGGCATTGAAAAGATTTTGATCGACGAAAACCGGATTCGCTTCTATACGAAAAACATCGATCAAGTTACTCCCGGTATTATAAAGCTCTTTGAAGAACAAGGGGCAAGAATGGAAACGATCAATACGTTGAGCCCCAGTCTGGAGGATGCTTTCGTAACATTAACCGGTCTCGATTCGGAGTTGATGAAGATCGATAAACCCACGAAAACAGGTCCTGAATAATTTTCTCTTCCCCTCTCCCCTTGTGGGAGAGGGCGGGGGTGAGGGGAGATGGAAGAAGCCAAAAAAGTCTACTTTATTGCCAAAAAGGATATGGGCGCTTATTACCTTAAGCCTCCCTTGATCAGTTGGGGGTTGATGCTTCCCATCGTCTTCGTCTTTGCTTTCTATTTTAGAAACCCGATGGGTATTAAAGAGGTGATCCCGGGGCTGATCGGATTGACCCTCCTCTTTTCATCGACTTCGATGGCTGCCATTGTAATCACCTTTGAAAAGAGAATTGGGGCTCTGGAGCGGCTTCTCCTTGCACCCTTGGAGATTCGAACGATCCTTTTCGGCAAGGCCCTTGGAAGTACTGTGTTTGGCCTGGTGATCACCTTGGTCATCACGATCTTCCTCATCCCAATCATAGGCCTTTCTATCACCCATCCTTTTTCTTTTTCCCTCACGATCATCCTTTCCGGCATCACCTTCTCACTTCTTGGAATCCTAATTTCGGTAGGGGTGAAGGAAGTCTTTGAAGCTATGACCATGTCCAACTTTTTCCGATTTCCCATGATCTTTCTCTGCGGAGTTTTCTTTCCGGTTTCTGCGATGCCCTACCCTCTCCCTATCATCTCTTATCTTTTGCCATTGACCTATACGGTGGATGGTTTGAAGCATTGCTTGTTGGAAGACAAAGGAACGATTCCTCTATACCTGGATTTATTAATTCTACTGGGGTTCGTTCTTTTGCTCTTTGGTCTTTCGCTATTCATCTTTAAGAAAAGAATTCGTCAGGAATTCTAACCCCCTCGCCTCATCCCTCTCCTTCTGATGGAGAGGGGCGAACAGGAGAAAGGAGGTGAAAGAGGAAGAAGTAAATGTTGCATGGTGGGGTGTTAAGGTAAGGATGCGACTCTGGCCATGTGGTTAAGATCGGAGGGTTAAGGCTAACCCCTTTGCCTAAAACCTCAAACCTTCAACCTCAAACCTAATCTATTAAAAGGAGGTGGGGATTATGTTAAAAGAGATGAATCGTAGGGAATTTTTGAAAACATCGGCAGCAACAGGTGTGGTACTGATGGCAGGAGATGTTTTGAAAGGAGGTGCGACGGTGGCTTATGGTTCTGTAAAAATCCCAGAGGTGGAAAAATTGGTCATTACCGTCATAACGGACAATTATTACGATTGTCTGAGGTGGAACCTAAATCCACCCGATTTTAAAACAGTCAAAAGATACATGATCGGTCCTGACTCGTCTTTCCATGCCGAGCACGGTTTGTCTTACTACATCGAGACATGGATTGATGGTAAATCTTATGCGTTCATGTTTGATTATGGTTTGGATTTCCAAGGTGTGAGTAAGAACATGGAGCTTCTTAAGTTAGACGTGAAAAAGTTAGACGCCCTCGGTGTCAGTCACGGCCACTTTGACCATTGGGGAAATCTCATTGCCATTCTCAAACACAATAAGACGAAAATCAGAAAAGGGATCCCACTTTATGTTGGAGAAGAAAATTTTGCTCACAGGTTTGCCAATCTTCCGGCCGGTCGCTATGATCCGAGTGGCATGACAGACCTTGGGCAATTGAAACGGGAAGAAATAGAAGCTCTTGGTCTGGTCAAGATTGTAGAAATTAAAGAGCCAACTCCTATGGTTCCTGGTGCTTATTTGACCGGAAATATCGAAAGGGTCACGGAATATGAGAAAGGGTCTCCGATTCTATATATTAAGAGAGGAGATAAAATGGAACTTGATCTCTTCATGGGAGAGCAGTCCATTGTATTTAACGTTAAAGGAAAGGGGTTGGTTGTAATGTCCTCCTGTGCCCATGCAGGGATCGTCAACACGGTGAAACATGCTAAGAAGATGACCGGAATCGATAAGGTTCATGTCGTCATCGGAGGATTTCATTTGATCGGCGCTCCCCCAGCCAAAATTCAGAGTACAGTCGCAGATATAAAGGCGGTTAACCCAGATTATGTTATCCCCATGCACTGCACAGGATGGGAGGCCGTCACGATGTTTGAAAGGGAGATGCCGAAGCAATTTATCATTAATACAGCCGGAACCCAGTACACCTTTGCGGTTTAGATTGACCCGGGCGTTGGGGTGTCATGCACCTCAACGCCTTCATCTGGCGATGTAATTGAGATTGAGAATCAAATTCTTATTTTTTGACAAAGAATGACCAAAATGGAAGAGTCAAATTAGAAACGCTTTCGAGAGGAGGTGCTGTGTATGAATAGGAAAAAACAGTTCTTACTGACCATTCTTTTAC
>CAYMTD010000377.1:0-2983 GCA_964393245.1 uncultured Syntrophaceae bacterium | reverse complement strand
AACAACCCATGAAACAAGTTCAGGGCATGGTTCAGGGTGACAGAACAGGGTAAATCCCAAAACCAATTTGGACAGGAGTGATAAATCCTTTAATCAAAAACTTCTTTTCGAAATCGGGTCATTGGCGTTGGGAGCTTATTTAGTTATTGGCGATTAGGATTTGGTTATCGCAAGGCCATTATTCGCGAGTCCCCCATGACTGCCACTTACGTAATGTTTTCATTCAGAGGTTTAGATATCTTAGCACCGCTTCTTTTTGGGGGGGCAGGGAGACAGGTTTTTCAGAAACACCTATCGCAATGTCGGGATCTTTAAGACCGTGGCCCGTGAGGGTTAACACCAGCACATCCCCTTTCCTAAAGAAACCCTTACGGCCGAGCTTCATCACCCCGGCCAGTGACGCCGCTGAAGCGGGCTCACAAAAGATCCCCTCAAGGCTCGCTATCATCTGATACGCCTTTAGGATCTCCTCATCACTCACCATATCGATCAACCCACCAGATTCGTCCCTCGCTGTCTCTGCTTGCCTCCAACTCGCGGGATTCCCGATCCGGATCGCTGTGGCAACCGTTTCAGGGCGGTCAATGACCTTCCCTCTGACAATAGGCGCTGCTCCTTCTGCCTGGAACCCAAGCATCTTTGGAAGACCTTCGGCACCGCCCTTTTCCCAGTACTCTTTGTATCCTTTCCAGTAGGCCGTGATATTCCCTGCATTGCCAACCGGCAGGCAATGGTAAGTGGGAACAAATCCTAAATGGTCAATGACCTCGAAGGAGGCTGTCTTCTGTCCTTCGATTCGGTAAGGATTGAGAGAATTGACCAAGGTGATCGGCTCGGTCTCGGAAATCTCCCTTACGATGCGAAGGGCCTCATCGAAATTCCCTTCGATCTGAATCACCTGGGCTCCATGAGCAATGGCCTGGGATAACTTTCCCAAGGCGATCTTTCCTGCGGGGATGAGGACGTAGGCCTTCATCCCTGCCTTTGCAGCATAAGCGGCTGCCGATGCGGATGTGTTTCCGGTTGAGGCACAGATCACGGCTTTCGAGCCCATCTCTTTGGCCATCGTGACAGCAACCGTCATCCCCCGGTCTTTGAAAGAGCCCGTGGGATTGAGGCCTTCATATTTAAAATAAAGCTTGATTCCAGGACAGATCTTTTCCTGAATGCGGAGGGAAGGGATGAGAGGGGTGTTTCCTTCCAGAAGGGTGACGATGTTCTCCTCCTTCTTGACAGGCAGAAAATTCCAGTATTCTCGAATCACCCCGCGCCACATGTTGCAAACCCCATTTCAGATTTAAGATTTCAAATTTCAGATTGAAGGTTCAATTTTCAATTTGCAATCTGCAATTTGAAATTTGAAATTATTCAAGTTCATTCTCCACCCGGATGACCATCGTCTTTCCCAAAATCACGCGGAGTCGATCAATCTCCTTTAAGGCCTTGTGGACACTTTTTTCTCTGGCTTCATGGGTCATCATGACCACGGGGACGGCCCCATTGATCTGCCTCCCCTTTTGAATCACAGACGCGATGCTGATCCCGTGCTTTCCTAAAATCCCTGAAATCTTTGAAAGCACCCCGGGCTGATCAAGGGCTGAGAATCTCATGTAGAACGGCATGACCACGTCTTCCATTTTTTTGAGAGGAATCCTCTCAATAAGCTGGGGTTGGAAGGAAAGAGGAGGGACCCGACGTCCTTGAGCCTTGACGATAAGATTTCTCCCAAATTCCACCAGATCACTTACCACTGCACTCGCGGTGGGCATCTGACCGGCTCCCTGACCATAGAAGAGCGTCGGCCCGGTGGCATCTCCTTTGATATAGATGGCATTGAAAACCCCTTCAACGGTGGAGAGGAGATGGCTCTCTGGAATCATGGTGGGATGAACCCGTGCCTCTATCTTTCCATTGTCAATCTTCGTAATGGCCAACAGTTTAATCCGGTAGCCGAACTCTCGACTGAATTCGATATCGAGGGGGGTGACCTCCGAAATTCCAGCAATAAAGATCTCTTTAAACTGGATCGACGTTCCAAAGGCGAGGCGAATCAGAATGGCGAGCTTGTGAGCGGCATCGATTCCTTCGATATCATAGGTGGGGTCTGCCTCTGCAAAACCCTTCTGCTGCGCCTCCTTCAAAACCTCTTTAAAACTCCTTCCCTCATTGGTCATCTTGGTCAG
Organism: uncultured Syntrophaceae bacterium; assembly: GCA_964393245.1. Lineage (GTDB taxonomy): Bacteria > Desulfobacterota > BSN033 > BSN033 > UBA1163 > CAYMJV01. Next base: position 800 of record CAYMTD010000377.1, on the reverse strand, counting down.
AATATAATTGGACGTCCCGTTGAGAATACCGAAGAGGGAGTGGATTCGGTTGGCCACGAGTCCTTCTTTAATCGACCGGATGAGCGGAATCCCCCCACCCACCGATGCCTCAAAATTGACATCTACACCGAACCGATGAGCCGCGCGGAAGATCTCATCGCCGCGAAGGGCAAGTAGGGCTTTGTTGGCTGTGACGATATGTTTCCGGTTTTGGATCGACCTCAGGATAAATGTCTTTGCAGGCTCAAGCCCTCCGATGAGCTCCATCACAATATCGATCTCAGGATCATTGATGATGTCGTTGGCTTTCGTCGTCAGCACTCCCCGTTTCAACTTCACGCCACGATCCGTCTTGACGTCTATGTCAGCCACGCGCTTCAGGACGATCTGAGCCCCCATCCGTTTCTCGATCAACTTCGAATTTCTCTGAAGAATCTTGACAACCCCTGCCCCCACCGTTCCAAAACCAATCAAACCGACCTTGATCTTCTCCATCCTATTTTCCCCTTGCTATCTCACCAATAAATTGTTCGTCTGCTTTAAACGTTACCGTGATAAGTACCAAATCACAAGCACCAAATAAATTCCCCTGCCTGCCCGCAGGAATTTTCCAATTTCCAAACAAACTCGTTTTGGTCATTTTGTGATTGATGTTTGGTGCTTATTTGGAATTTGGGATTTGGTGTTTGGGGTTTGTCATCATTAACACTCTTTAAGTACCTTCTTTATTCCTTTGACCGCCTGTTTGATTCGATTTTCATTCTCCACAAGGGCGAATCTCACAAATCCTTCTCCGTATT
>CAYMTD010000376.1:0-2984 GCA_964393245.1 uncultured Syntrophaceae bacterium | reverse complement strand
TCAGCAAGGCCGTACGGATGGAGCGGGGAAAATCATCATCAGTGATAGCTTCGACTCAAAATACCCTTGGAATCTTTCTGCCGGTATGTACGGAAAACATTCACTTGCTTATCTGGACTCAAGCCAGTTAGCTAAGAAGGTCAATACCCATCCCTCTGACATTGATAAATCCTCTTTCTTTTTTATCCAGAATTGTGGACCTTGCCATCCCGGGGGAGGGTTTGGGGAGTATGATCGAAGAGGAAACTTCTATTACATTGAGGAGACGAAAAAATTTGGTTATGAACTTTCAAACGACGACCCTAAACTTGACGGCGATTATACCTCAATCAGTATGGGAAATGCCGAATATGGAGCTTCCTGGGATCGAAGCGGCCTCAGTGAAGCCGATTGCCTCATCTGCCATCTCAAGGGGTACCAGTGGAAAGAGAGAGGAACCGCGTTGAGAGCCGGGCTCTTTAGATACGGTCCCACTGTAGGCGCAGGCTGGGCCACGGTGAAGCTCTTCCAGGAGGGCTTCTGGAACCCCAAGGCAGAAGAGGTTGAGATCGATTATTCGAAAAAGGAGGTGGCCGATTTCGAAAATCTCCATCTTCAGATTACCCGAAGACCCCATGACGAGAATTGCTTGGCCTGCCATGCCGGCTCCGGTGGAAAAAAGAGAGAGCACCAATGGAGCCCAGAGACCGATATCCATAAGTCAAAGGGCCTGAGCTGTGTGTCCTGCCATCCCGCGGATAAGGAACACAATTTTGCAAAAGGGAACACCATTCAGGAAACCGTTCGGGATGATCTGGATCATACCATGGCCTCCTGCGAAGACTGTCACTACAAAGGAAAGGATAAGAAGGCACCGAAGTATAGACACCCTTTCTCCCCCAAACACATGAGACGAATCGCTTGTCAGGCGTGTCATATTCCCTTTCAGACCGCGCCAGCCGATCTTGTCTATGATCTTTCTACCGGAACGACCGTGGTCTATGATACTTCCAAGTTTCTCACCGGTGACCCGATTGATCCCCGAAAGAGAACGACCGACGTCTCCAACTGGTTCCCAACGATCAGGGAGTTCAAAGGAAGGATCGTCCCAGCAAAATCCCTAGTCGTTATCTATTTTGGAGATCTTGACGAAAAGACCAATGTGGTGAAGCCCATCTTCCTTTGGAAGATCAGAGGGGTGAAGAAGCCCTCTCTTAAGGATAACAACGGGGATGGGATCCCTGAAATCAATACCACGGAGGAAATCAAGGCCTTCCTAAAAGCGCTTAAAGAGAAGGATAGGTTTGGGAATCCGGTTGCAAACCAGCCGGTGCTGATGAAAGGGGGATTCCTCTACCAATTGGGCAAGAAAGGGGAAATCGAAAAGATCAAACACGAACAGGCGGAGCTTATCGACTTCTCGCTGAGTCATAACATCGTTTCTGGACCAACGGTCATCGGCAGCAAAGGGTGCAAAGATTGCCATTCGAAGAACTCCTCATTCTTCCTGAGAAAAATCCTGATCGACCCTTATGATGAAAAAGGGAAACCCGTCTACATCGAAACCTGGGAACGTTTGGGAATGGATAGGGAAAAGTTAGAAAGGCTTTTATCGGTCCAGTGACTTACTAATACAAACGCATTAAATCTTTTGTAGGGCAACCCTTTAGGGTTGTCTTAGACAAGGCTGAAGCCTTGCCCTACATGTAAAATTATTTCTTGCGTTTGTATTAATACCCCCCCTTTTGGCAAAGGGGGGTGAGGGGGGATTTTACTAAGAGGTGACTTTGTCTTTTATCTTCCGTCTCTTTGAAACGCATCGGAATGATGCGTAAGCATATTTCCTGACCGGCTTCGCCAGAACAAGTTGTTATGTTGAGATTCGCCATTGAAAGGTTGGATGGGAATCTGGTGACCCCTCTCCCTTAAAGCCTTCTCAAAATTCTGGTTCCCTTTCGTAATCCCTTCAAAACCCTCCTTCTGACCATAGTCAAAGTAGAGCCAATCTGGTAATTGGCTGATCCCCATCCTCCTGATCAATGTCATAGGGTTATTCTCCTGGAGATGCTTCAGATCAAGAGAAGAACCCGAGGGAAGTCTCTTAGATGCCAGACGGCCAAAGACCTCCAAGAATTCGGGCATGATCATTTTGAGCATGAGTCTATCCTTAAGAAGCTCCGTATCGAGGAGCCCGCTCTGGCTGCTCAGAGACTGAAAAAGATGGGGATATTTCAAACCCAATTTGATCGCCCCGAATCCACCCATGGAAAGGCCTCCCAAACCTCTTTTCTGCAATAGTCTCTCTCGGTACGAAGAGTAGGACTCCATGTGGCGCAACAGTTCGAGAAAGTAGGACTCGTGCTTTCCCAAGGCTCCAGGTTTCATATAGAGAAAGGGGAAAAGCGAATAGTTTAAGGCCTCTCCCGGGTTAAATTCGTCGCAAGACCGCTGGTTCTTTACCTCAGGGAAAAGGCGCTTCCCTTCATTCTCGTCCGTGTAGAATCCATTATCTCCATCGGGAAGAACAAGGATCATCTTCTGGACGGGATGAAAGGCATCGTCCAAACTTCCGTTAGGATGGAGATTGTGGGAAACAATGGATTGGGCGATCTCCTTCGGCTTATAATCCCCCCTGGCCAATCCGTTATATTTCGATAGCTCCACGAACCGTTCCTCCAGCGATCTTTCCAAATCCCGATAGGTCCGGTTTCTCGAATCCATCATCGCATAGGCAAGGATGGCAATGTCCTCATGGACGAGCCAGTGATATTCCTCCTCCTTGACCTCGCAAAGGATCTTCTTCGATTTTTCAGGAGAATGGACTTTCCACCAGAATCCTCTTCGCTCAAAATTATATCCATGCAGAAGGAAGAGAAGCGGATACTTCACCTTTGGGTCTTGATAGAAATCTTCCGGCAGGATGACGAAGAACCCCTTCTCTTTCCCCAGGACATTTGAAAAAAATGTCTCATATCGAACCAGATACTGAAATCTTTGGGAGGGTT
>CAYMTD010000375.1:0-2993 GCA_964393245.1 uncultured Syntrophaceae bacterium | reverse complement strand
GGCGAATCGATTTGAGGGGAGCCCGAAATCCCATCCTGAGCTTTCAAAAGGGTGACGAGGTTGTTCCCATTGATCTTCGCCTGGGAGACGGGATCAAAACGCTCATCATCAGCGGCGCCAACGCAGGCGGTAAAACGGTTGCCCTCAAGAGCTTGGGACTCCTGACGCTGATGGTTCAGTGCAGCCTACCCATTCCCGTCAAAGAGGGGAGCCAAACGGTTGTCTTTGAGAACGTCTTGGCCGTCATCGGCGATGAACAGAATATCGAGGAGAATCTGAGTACCTTCTCCAGCCACCTTCTTCATCTAAATCAAATTCTGGAGAAGGCCGGTCCTCGTTCCCTCATCCTGCTTGATGAATTGGGGGTGGGAACCCATGCCTCCGAAGGCTGTGCCTTGGCCATGGCTTTTCTGGACCGGTTTAGGGAGAAAGGGTCTTCCATCGTGGTCACTACCCACTTCGACCGCCTCAAAGCCTATGGATACCTCCATCCAGATGTGGAGAATGTGGCGGTGGCATTTGATGAGAAGACTCTGGAGCCGAAATACACGCTGCTCTATGGGGTCTCGGGATTGAGCAATGCCTTTCTGGTGGCTGAAAAGTTTGGGATTTCAGAGGAGGTTCTCCAATTAGCGCGCTTGCATCAAGACGGCGGTGAACAGGAGGTGAGCCGCGTTCTGGAGCAATTGGAGAGGCTGAGAACGGCTGCCGAGAAAGAGAGGACGGAGCTTCTTCAAGCGAAAGAAGAGGTGGTACGGGAGAGGCAGAGGCTGAAAGAGCTGATCGAGGAAATAAAGAAGAAGAGACAAGAAATCTATTCTCAGGCTGAAGAAAAGGCAAGGGCATCCGTTTTGAAGTTAGATGAGGAATTGAAGAAGTGGGTTCAACGATGGAAAGACGAGAGGAGCCGCTCAAAGTCGTCGCGGATCACCTTGCCCCGCAGGGAAATCCAGGAAGTGAAGGAGAAGGTCTTTCCCCGCCTTCGTGTGATGACCCCGGAGGGGCAGACAGGTGGCATTCGGGTTGGGGATCATGTTAGAATTTTGAGTCTTCGGACCCATGGGGTGGTGGCAGAGGTAGAAGAATCGTTGAAGCAAGTTGAGGTGATGACCGAGAAAGCGAAGGTGAGGACTTCTTTTTCCGACATCATCAAAGTAACGGAAGGGGACGATCAGAAGGTTGAGATGCCCAAGGGACATCCTGCTAAAGTGGAAGAGAGAGAAGTCCCATCCCATTTGAATGTCATTGGCCTGAGGGTGGAAGACGCCCTGCCCCAGGTGGACAAATTCATCGATCAAGCCTTGCTTCACGGATTGGAAAGAGTTCAGATCATTCATGGCGTCGGTTCTGGAAGATTGCGGGAAGCCATCGGCAAATATCTGCAAAGGCACCAGGGGGTGAAGGCCTTTGCTCCCGGCGACATGGCCAGAGGTGGTCGGGGAATCACCGTGGTTGAGCTGAGGTAAATTTCTTTGACCAATGCGTTTTTCTCAGAAGAAAAGGTTTCAGAGATTCGGGACCGTGCGAGCCTTGTGGAAGTGGTGTCGGACTACGTCAGCCTAAAAAAGGCCGGGAAAAACTTCAAAGGGCTCTGTCCCTTCCATTCCGAGAAAACCCCTTCGTTCATGGTCAATGAGGAGAAACAAATCTTTCACTGCTTTGGCTGCGGGGAAGGAGGAGATGTCTTTGGCTTTTTGATGAAGGTCGCTCACCTTTCCTTTCCTCAAGCCATCAAAGAGCTGGCAGAACGTTACGGCGTGAAGCTTCCTTCCAAGGAATTTTCCCCAGCCCAAAAGAAGGAGCTAGTGAAGCGGGAGGCCCTCTTCCAGATCAATCAAATCGCTTCAGAATATTTCCACAATCTCCTGACCATGAGGAGGGAGGGTGAGGAGGCGAGAAGATATCTCTCCCAGAGAGGCATAAGAGAGGAGATCGTAAAAGAGCATCGATTGGGTTACGCCTTGGACCGGTGGGATGGGCTGCTCCAACACCTCCGGGAAAAGAAGGTTTCTCTGGAGCTTGCCTGGGAACTGGGTTTGATCTTTCCCAAGAAGAGAGAAGGATGGTACGACGCCTTCCGGGGGAGGATCATCTTCCCGATCTTCGACCTTCATCAGCGGGTGGTCGGGTTCGGAGGAAGAGTCATCCGAGGGGGAGAGCCAAAATATTACAATTCTCCCGAATCGAGCATTTACCACAAAGGAGAAATCCTGTACGGCCTTCACGTAGCCAGACGATACACTCCTTCGAAGGATTGTGTTATAATTGTTGAAGGCTATTTTGACCTGTTAACCCTCCATCAGTACGGCCTAAAGCACAGTGTGGCCACTTTAGGAACAGCGCTGACGACACAACATATTCGGTCCTTAAAGCGATATACAAGAAACCTGGTCACCGTTTTTGATTCTGACCCAGCAGGTGTTCAGGCGAGGCTGCGTTCCCTGCCTCTCTTTCTAGAGGAAGGGGTTTCAGGCAAGACGATGCTTCTCCCGAAAGGCGAGGATCCGGACAGTTTCTTAAGAAAGGGAAAGGCCGACGAACTTGAACGAGGGATCGCCGAAGCCATTCCCCTGATGGATTTCTTCTTCGACCACCTGATGAAGACCTATGATGTAAAATCGATCGATGGCAAAGTGAGAATTGCAGAGGAAGGGATGGTCCTCATTCGTAAGATACCGGACGGGATCCGAAAAGATTTTTATCTGCGAACCTTGGCTGAGCGCTTAGACCTGAAGGAATCCCTGCTGCACGAGATGGTCCGCCCCACTTCGAGGAGGTCGAGCAGGGTCGAGGAAGACCTCAAAAAACCCTCCGCTGAGAAGGATCTCCCAAAATCGGAGGAGATGCTGGTTCGCCTGATGATCCACCATCCCGAGTCGATTCGCCTCCTTGCAAGAGAAGAGATTCTTCAGGAATTTGAAAGCCCTACCCTGAGAAAGATGGCCGAGCATTTGTTGAACCTCTATCAGAAAAAGGGGAGGCTCGACATTTCA
>CAYMTD010000374.1:0-3014 GCA_964393245.1 uncultured Syntrophaceae bacterium | reverse complement strand
AGTTCGGGATGACAACAAGACCAGAACCGAACCATCTTGTCATGCTGAACTTGTTTCAGCATCTGGTCTTTTTTTTGCTGGCCTCGGCAGACACATCCTTCAACTCTGCCCGCCTGCCTTCCGGCGAGCACGGACGGGGTCTTGAGTTACACTTTCTGACAAAGAGACATGAAACGATATCCGATTTCTTTTCTCTTTTTCTTATTTTTCCCCCTTTTCTCCTCTGCCTGTCTGCCGTGTAAGAAGGGGACGATTGCAGTGACGGCCTCGGTGGTGGAAGATGTCGTCAAGGCATCCTATCGACAGTCAGATCTGCGGATGATCCGGGAAGGGACGCCGGCCTATTTAATGTTGCTGGAGGGCATGGTGGAGGCATGGCCCGATAACGCCCAACTGCTCATCGCTGCTGCCCAAGGCTACGCTTCCTTTGCCTCTGTCTTTTTGGAGGATCAGGACCGAGACTATGCAAAGCGGCTTACGGCGAAGGGAAAGAGATATGCCTTGAGAGCTCTGGAGTTGAAAGGTCTTAAGGATCCGCTCCAAAGACCTTTCGATGATTTCAAAAAGGACCTCGCGATTCTTGGAAAGAGAGAGGTCCCCACTCTCTTCTGGAGCGCCACCTGCTGGGCAAGCTGGATCAATCTCAATTTGGATTCAGTCGAGGCAGTGGCCGAACTCCCCAAAGTGGGAGTCATGATGCAGAGAGTGCTTGATCTGGATGAGGGTTTCTACTACGGTGGCCCGCACCTCTTCATGGGGATATGGTTTGCTTCCAGACCTAAGATAGCCGGGGGTGATCTTCAAAGGGCCCAGAGGCATTTCCTAAAGGCGATCGAACTGGGCCAAGGAAAATTCTTGATGGCTTATGTCTACTATGCGAGCACCTACGCCCGCCAGGCTCTGGACAAAGACCTCTTCACCTCCCTGTTGCAGAGGGTCTTGGAGTTGCCCGCTGACGATCCTCCCGAATTAACCCTTCTCAACACCGTGGCGAAGAAGAACGCCCAGGAACTGCTCGGGCGCGTTCAAGAATATTTCGATTAGGAGAAAAGGAAATGAACCAACGGCATCCCATGAGAATCTTCATTATCACCCTCTATGTTTTCCTCCTGCTCGCTCCATCGGCCTTCGGGGAGCAAAGCGGCCTCACCATCAAGCTGGCCACCCTCGCCCCTGAGGGCAGCTCCTGGATGAAGACCTTCAGGGCCCTCAACAGCGAAGTGATGAAGAAGACCGAAAACAGAGTCCAGTTCAGGGTCTATGCCGGTGGGGTTTTAGGGGATGAGAGAGACATGCTTCGAAAGATGAAGATCGGCCAGATTCACGGAGCGGCTCTCACCGTAGGGGGCTTGTCCTCTGTGTTCAAGGAAGTGGATATCTTACAGGTCCCTTTCCTCTTTCAAAAGTACGAAGAGGTCGATGCCGTTCTGAAAAAGATGGATGCCTTTTTCAAGAAAGGTTTCGAGGAGAATGGATATATCTTCCCTGGTTGGTCGGAAGGGGGATTTATCTACCTCATGTCCACCCTCCCCATCGCCAGTGTGGCTGACCTCAAAAAGGCAAAGGTCTGGATCTGGGAGGAATCCCCCATGTCCAAAGCCATCTTCGACGAGGCTGGGGTGAAGGCCATTCCCCTTTCGGTGCCCGACGTTCTGGTGGGGCTACAGACCGGATTGGTCGATGTCGTCTACGTTCCTCCCACAGCCGCCATCTCCCTGCAGTGGTTTACCCGAATCAAATATTTGACCGATGTTCCGCTTTCGTATCTGGCAGGAGGAACGGTGATGAAGAAAGAAATTTTCAAGGGCCTCTCCCCATCGGATCAGAATGTCGTCATCGAATCTTTTCAGCGCCAATTTGATCAGTTGAAAACGGTCACCCGCAATGAAAACCAGGAGGCCATCAAAGTGATGACGAAGCAAGGCGTGAAGGTGATCGTTCCTTCGAAGGATCAAGTTGATGAATTCAAGAGGCTCTCTTCGAAGGCCACGGGGAAGATTACGGGTCAAACCTTTTCCAAGAGGGTTCTGGAAGAGGTCACCTCTTCCCTGGAAGAATATCGAAAGGGAGGGAAGTGATGGGTTTCTGGGACCGTTTGGATGCACTGATTGACCGCACGGAGCAATTCTTCCTCGTCCTCCTCTCGAGCCTTCTGATCCTCATCGCCTTCTTCCAGATCGTTCTTCGCAATCTCTTCGACACGGGTCTCGCCTGGGGAGATCCTCTGGTCAGAAATCTTGTCCTTTGGGTCGGGTTCATCGGAGCTGCCTTGGCAACCCGGGAGGGGAAACACATCAATCTGGAGGTGGTTTCAAGATGGGTGCCTCCCCGAGGAAAGGTCTTCATTGGAACCCTGACTTCCCTCTTCTCTTCACTCGTCTGTGGCCTGCTGACTTATGCCTCATTAAAATTCGTCAGCAACGAGGCTCAGATGGGAGACCTCACCTTTTTGAGACTCCCTTCGTGGATTCCGGAATTGATCCTTCCCGTCGTTTTCGGGTTGATGGCCCTCCGGTTTGGGTTCCATACACTGAAGAATCTTTCAATCGCTCTGAGGGACGGGGATCCACCTTCACCGGGGGACGGAAGATGATTTTCATCTCTCTCCTAATCCTCTGCCTTCTCCTCCTCCTCCTTTTAGGAGCTCCCATCTTTGTGGTCATCTCCGGCCTTACCCTCTTGCTCTTATTTTCTGGACAGATCGACTCCTCGGCCATCGTCATCGAGATGTATCGAATGGCCACCACTCCGGTTCTCGTCGCCATCCCTCTCTTCACCTTTGCGGGATATCTTCTCTCGGAAAGCGGCGCCCCTAAGAGATTGGTGAGGCTCTCCAATGCCGTCTTGGGATGGCTGCCCGGAGGGCTCTCGATCATCGCTCTCGTTACCTGCGCCACCTTCACCGCCCTGACGGGCGCGACAGGTCTGACCATCATCGCCCTTGGAGGCATTCTCTTCCCAGCCATGCTGAGATCGAAGTATCCCGAAAAGTTCTCCCTCGGATTGCTGACGAC
>CAYMTD010000373.1:0-3016 GCA_964393245.1 uncultured Syntrophaceae bacterium | reverse complement strand
CCGCTGAAGCCGATGGCCATATAAAATCCTTCGAGCCCAGGATGCCTCCCAAGAAGGCCGTTGCTATCGAGTCGATTCACTTCATAGAGACCGGCCCATCCTTTGATCAATTTGAGCCGGTCAAAAACGGGGACACGATTCGCGAGAATCGGCCACATGGTCTGGTGGAAAAAAGAATTGTCTACCTCGAAATTGAACGCTGGAGGCTCCTCCGGAATTGACAGTCCTGTCATAATGACTTTTCCAGTTTCGTGACGGAAATAGAGGCCGCTCACATCGATCACGAGGGGAAGGTCGTAGCTAAAGAGCTCGGAAGGCTGAAAGACAAACACCATTCGCCGCACAGGATCTACAGGCAGGTCAGCCCCTGCCATCCTCCCCACCTCAGCTGCCCATGGACCAGCGGCATTCACTACCGCAGCTCCGAGATATTTTTCCCCCTTCCGCGTTATGACTCCTGTGATCCGTGAACCCTCCCTCTGGATACCCGTCACCTCTTCATACACGTACTCTACACCCAGGCTCCGGGCCTTCTTGATGAATCCTTGAAGGGTTCCGTAAGGGTCCAGGTAACCGTCCTTTCGACCGTAAGATGCCCCCACGAGACCTTCCGGGTTCAAATTGGGTACGATCTCCAAAGCCTCCTCGATAGAAAGAAGCTCAACAGATGCCCCCATCCTCTTTTGAAAGCGATAATGACTCTCAATGAGTGGCCAATTTTTCTCGTTGGCCAAAAAGAGATAGCCCCGCTGCCGAAATTCGGAGTGGGCCTTCTCCCCATCCACAGCCATCACTTCATCAAACACTTCATAGAAATCGATACTGTAGCTGGAGACCCGGATGTTCACCTCCGTGCTAAATTGCTGTCTAACGCCGCCGGCGCTCAACGTTGTGGAAGAGAATTCGTAGGTTGGATCCTTTTCAAAAACGACGATTCGACCCGGGAATCCGTCATTGGCTAAATGATAAGCAATGCTTGATCCCATGATGCCGCCGCCAATAATAATGATGTCGAATGTTTTCGATCCGTCTTTTTGAGCCATAAAAATAGGCAAAGCAGGCCGAAATTTATTTACCGCTCAAATCATTCTTCATCATTTCACCCAGGGCCTTCGACCTCTGTGTGGCCACTTCTACAGCGTTGATCAGGGTCGTTCTCAGTCCACCTTCTTCCAATGTGTGAAGCCCTGCGATGGCTGTCCCCCCGGGAGATGTCACCATGTCTTTCAGCTTTCCGGGATGCTCTCCTGTTTCGATCAGCATCTTGGCTGCCCCCAGAACCGTTTGAGAAGCCATGACGAGGGCATCGTCTCTTGAAAGGCCCACCTTCACTCCTGCATCCGCCAAGGCATCGATGATGAGAAAGAGGTAGGCGGGTCCGCTTCCGCTCAATCCCGTCACGGCATCGAGAAGGGACTCTTCGATGAAAAGGGATTTCCCGACGGAATCGAAGATGGTCTTCGCCATCATCAAATCATCCTTCATGGCATGTTTTCCTGCGGCGATGGCCGATATCCCCTCACGTACGGATACACAGATGTTGGGCATGACCCGGATCAATTTCAGATCTTTCCGGGCACACGCTTCGATGGCATCCAATGGAACCCCTGCGGCAATCGAAATAATCAGTTTCGATAGATCGAGATATTTTGAAATCTCTTCCACCACTTGTTTCATGATCTGAGGTTTCACGGACAGGATGATGATTTCAGACTGCTTCACTACCTCTGCATTGTGAGAGGTTGTCTTCACCCCGTATTTTTCGCGGATGGTCTTCAGTCTCTCTACCCTCACATCTGAGCAGAAGATCTGATCCGGCCGACAGAGGTGTCCATATAACAGCCCGTGGATCAGGGCCTCCCCCATATTCCCGGTTCCCAGGATGCCAACCTGTTTATTCTTGAGCATAATCGTTTCCTCCCAAACATGATCTACTAAAGATTTTTATAGAAATTTAGAGTGCCTTGTGCTAATTTTTGTCTAACCATAAAACTGAATGCGGACCCTGTCAAGGACAAAAAGGGAGGGCTTTGAAAAATTATAGAAGCCCTCGGATTACGCAGATCTTGACCTGATAGCGCCGATTAAGAATCTTTTTTTAGGAATCTGTGTAATCTTGAATAATCTGTGAATCAAGGATCTCCGGGAAGACCCAAAAAGAGGAGAAACCTATGTTCAAGAAAATTCTATTCTGTACCGATTTTTCTGAAGATGCCCATTGGGCGTTCACGTATGCTCTCAATCTCGCCAAGACCTTTAATTCCAAACTCCTGATTCTCCACGTGACCCCTGAACCGGCTCATCCTGAACAGCTTTCAATCTATCTCCCTCAAGAAAAATTAAAGGAGTTAAGAAAATCTCAGAAAGAGGAGATTGATCGTCAACTGGAAACCGGTTACGTCAAGAAAATGAAGGGGTTCAAAAACTATAAGGTTATCGTGATAGAGGGAGAACCTTTCGTTGAGATACTCAAGATGGCAAAAAAGGAGTCTGTGAAGCTCATCGTCATGGGAACCCATGGAAGAACAGGCCTGGATCACATTCTCTTCGGAAGCACGGCAGAGAAGGTCGTAAGAAGAGCGCCCTGTCCCGTCTTGACCACGAGACTCCCGGGGAGAAAATTTGCGATGTTGTGAAGCTCGGGATAGTGACCGTGAGAGTGTTAGGGGGACAAGAACGAATGAATTGCTTGTTTTACTTCACCGTTCACCACCACCATCATGATAAGAGAGGTCCATGTTCCGATATATTGTAATCGAAGGTCCAATTGGAGTGGGAAAAACAAGTTTGACCAGGTTACTGGCCAAGGAGTTCAATGCCAGGTTAGTCCTGGAAAAACCCGAAGAGAATCCCTTTTTGCCCCAGTTTTATCAGAACCGGAAAAAATACGGGTTTCAAACCCAGATCTTCTTCCTCATGAACCGTTTTCAACAACAGAGGGAAATGGCTCAACTTGAACTGTTCAATCAGGTCACTCTCTGCGATTACCTCTTCGCCAAGGACAGGATATTTGCTT
>CAYMTD010000372.1:0-3020 GCA_964393245.1 uncultured Syntrophaceae bacterium | reverse complement strand
GGCGAGGCTGATGTGCTTTTGGTCCACTCTCCAGCGGCCGAGAAAAAATTTGTTGGTGAAGGCTATGGAATTAATAGAAGGCTCATCATGCATAACGATTTTATCATTGTAGGGCCCTCAGAAGATTCAGCTAAAATCAAAGGGTTGAAATTGGCCTCTGAAGCCTTTAAGAAGATCGCCTCAGCCCAGGCTCTGTTCTTATCAAGAAGCGATAGGTCAGGATCTCACGTAAAGGAGATGGATATCTGGAAAGCTGCGGGTATAAAACCCGAGGGAGAAAAGTGGTATCAACAGACCGGCCTTGGAATGGGACAGACATTGAATGTGACGGCCGAGAAGAAGGGGTATACCCTTACTGACCGCGGGACCTATCTGGCATTGAAAAAGAATCCCGGGCTCAATATTCTGGTGGAAGGGGATGCCATTCTGCTAAACATCTACCATGTGATCGAGCTTAATCCGGCCAAGTGGCCAAGGGTGAACGCCGCAGGTGGGAAGGCCTTTGCAGATTTCATGGTTTCAAACGAGACCCAAGGAATTATCAAAACCTTTGGAGTGGAAAAATTCGGGTTTCCACTCTTCTTCCCGGGTGCAGGAAAGAAGGAAGAAGAACTTGGAAAGTAACAATCACCCAATCCCAAGCACCAAATTCCAAATAATGTCCAAATCCAAATATCCAAACGTTTTTCTCTTTCTCTGTTTAGGTCATTGGAGTTTGGTGATTGGATCGTATTTGGGATTTGTAATTTGGTTATTGAAATTTCTTAGGGGGACAGATGGATCTCATTCTTGAAGGCCTCAAAAAAGCATTCTGGCTCCTGATCACTTTTGATCCCGAGGTGATGAACATCACCTTTCTCTCGCTTAAGGTATCGGGATCGGCCACACTCATCAGCCTTTTGATTGGAATATCGATCGGCACAATCCTTGCTCTTTCAAAGTTCCCGGGGAGAAGAATTGTCGTTAGCCTGATCAATACGGGTATGGGTCTGCCTCCGGTTGTCGTCGGTCTTTTCGTCACGATCTTTTTATGGAGGAACGGACCCCTGGGTTTCTTGGGGATTCTTTATACTCCGGGAGCAATGATCATTGCCCAGGCGGTTATTGCCACACCTATTGTTATGGGTATTACGCTGGCAGCCATTCAGCAGCTCCCCCAAAAGCTACGTCTTCAAATTCTGGCGCTCGGGGCAACCCGGCTTCAGATGGTCTGGATGTTGATTAAGGAAGCAAAACTCCCTCTCCTGGCTGCGGTGATGGCAGGCTTTGGAGGGGTTATCTCCGAGGTTGGCGCATCCATCATGGTGGGTGGGAACATCAAAGGCTATTCCCGCGTGTTGACCACAGCGACCGTCATGGAGACGAGCCGAGGAAACTTCGACGTCGCCATCGCCTTGGGTATTATCCTTCTATTGCTTGTGTATCTCATCAACGTGATCCTCACTCAGGTTCAGCAGAGAGAAAGACCGCGATAAAACGATAAACCATTAACCATGGACGATGAACCATGAAGAGTTTGGGTCCAATCCTTGAGGCAAAAAATCTTGAGGTGGAACGAGGGGGGATGGTGATCCTGAGTATCCCGTCCCTTTCCATACAGCGGGGGGAAACGCTATCACTGATTGGACCGAATGGAGCGGGAAAGACGACCTTGCTCGAAACCCTTTGTTATCTGTTGAAACCCTTTCGAGGTGAAATCTATTTCAGGGGAGAGAAAATCGATCCCAATCATTCCACTTTCACATACCGGAGGAAGCTCGCCATGGTCTTTCAGGAGCCCCTTCTCTTCGATACCACCGTCTTTGAGAACGTGGCTTCGGGGTTAAGGATAAGGGGGATCGGAAAGGAAGAAATCCGTTGGATCGTCACACAACAATTGGATCGGTTCGGCATTGCTCATCTCAGTCAGCGCTCTTCACGAAAAATTTCTGGTGGGGAGGCACAGAGAACGAGCCTTGCCCGGGCCTTTGCGCTTCAACCAGAAGTCCTCCTTCTCGACGAGCCATTTTCCTCCCTGGATCCTCCGACCCGAGAATCACTGATTGAAGATTTAGAGACTATTCTCCGACAGACCCGGACGACCACGCTCTTTGCGACTCACGATCGACAGGAGGCGCTGAGGCTCTCAGATCGGATCGCCGTCATGAACAAAGGGAAAATTCTTCAGATCGGTTCTCCGGAAGAGATAATGAACCATCCAGTTGATGAATTCATTGCCTCCTTTGTTGGAGTGGAAACGATCCTTACCGGTCACGTGATTAGAAAGAATGAGGGAACCTTCATCGCCTCCGTGTCAGAACATGAAATTGAAGCTGTCGGTGAAGCTCGAGTCGGAGAAGAGGTGATTTTGGGTATTCGACCAGAACACGTCACCCTGACTTCCCATTCTTTGAGAGAGAGGACGAGTGCCAGGAATCTCTTTGCCGGGAAAATAGAGAAGATCGTTTCCTTGGGGCCTTACCAAAAAGTGGAACTTGATTGTGGTTTTCCCCTGGTTGCACACATCACCCATCGTTCCGCAGAAAATTTATCGCTCGGAGAAGGAAAGGGGGTCATGGCTTCCATCAAGGCCACCGCCATCCATGTAATCAGAAGAAAAGCACCAAGCACCAAACACCCATAATCAAATAATAACCAATCACCAGATTCTAACCAAAAGTATTCAAAATTTCCTGAAGGTAGTCATGCTGGATCAGGCCCTGAACTCGTTTCAGTATTGTTTCAGCACCTCAATGAAATCAATGAACGGCGAGACCCTGAAACGAGTTCAGGGTGACGGACTGGGACTTTTTAGGATTCCATCAGGATTTGATTATTGGAATTTTTCTAAGAAATCTTGAGGATCGAGTATTTCTTAATACCGCCGGGCGTCTTCACTTCGATCTCTTCATTCACACCCTTTCCAATCAAGGAATTGCCCAGAGGCGAAGTAATGGAAATCTTACCTGAAGAGATATCGGATTCATCGGGGCCCACAATCTGGTAGGTGACTTCACTTCCACTCTCAAGGTTCTCAAGGG
>CAYMTD010000371.1:0-3026 GCA_964393245.1 uncultured Syntrophaceae bacterium | reverse complement strand
TCAATCGCTCAAACTCTCCGATCGCCTCTCTGAGAGACCTGCCCCAGATATCCTGGGCCAACTGCCAATCAGAATAGGAAATCGTGATCTGTTGGGCTTTTACAGGCTGTCCAGAAAGTATGAGACCAATCACAATAAGCAACATCAATGTCTTTCTTATCATCTTAAACCCTCCTTTCCTCTCGATAGATTTTTTCGCTCACTCCCTCTATTTCAATTCAAGAGGGCACCATACTCACAAACGTTCACCTCCTTTCGTTTGCGATTTCAGCAGTCGATTCCCTGACAATCAGACGAGATGGAATGATGATCTTTTTGATGCTTTTCCTTTTCTTGTTGATCCTCTGGAGAAGCATTTCCCCCGCTGTCTTCCCCATCAGGTACGGTGACTGCTCCACGGTGGTCAATGGAGGATTCAAAAAGGAATACCATTCCATATCATCGAAGCTCACTAAAGAGAGGTCTTTGGGAACCCTGATCCCCAACTCATTGATTGCATTCAGCGCACCAATGGTCATCTGATTGTTGGCTACGAAGAGAGCCGTAGGAACCTCTTTCTGCTGAAGAACCTCCTTGGTAAGGGTGTATCCGCTTTCTCTCTTGAAATCACCAAATTTAATGAAATTGGAGTCCACTGTGATCCCGTGATCCCCCAAAGCCTTTTGATAACCCAACAATCTCTCCTCACCCGAGCTTAACCTTGTAGGCCCAGAGATAATTGCAATCCTTCGATGGCCCAACTGGATAAGGTGACGGACGGCTTGATAAACACCTTCCACATTATCTCCAAAGACAGAATCAACCGCTAAGCCCCTAACTTTTCTCACGATGGTGACCAAAGAAACCATCTTTAACTTTGAGAGAAGGGGGTGAACTCCGTCTTTAAAGGCAGAAGAGATCACTAGGCCATCAATTCTCCTCTCTATTAAAATTTGGATATAGAGTACCTCCTTCCCCGGGTCTTCATCCGAATTACAGAGCATCACATTGTAGCCACTTTGATAGGTAACATCCTCTATTCCCCGAACAATCGCTGTATAGAAAGGGTTCAAAATATCAGAGATGATGATGCCTATGGTATGGGTCTCCTTTTTTACTAAACTTCGGGCCACGGCATTGGGGTGGTAGTGAAGTTCATCGATGGCTTCAAGGATTTTCTTTTTCAGCCCGTCGCTCACATACCGAGTATTGTTGATGACATGAGAAACGGTGGCCGTCGATACTCCAACGAGTCTGGCAACGTCTTTGATGGTCGGCATACAGAAAGATCAAGAAATGGCTTGGTTAAACGGATACGTAAACGTTTAACCGCTTTTGAGATTATGCTATATCATAAGTAATCTTTCCCTGTCAAGAAAAGATCCTTCCCTGTTCCCTCTCACATCAGGGACCGTGCTTGCGCGCCGAAGTGCCTGCCTCCAGTAGGCAGGCGCTACAGCACGCAGGCTTGGTTTTCTGCGTAGGAGGGTAAAAGAAGGAAATGAGTGATTGAATCATGCCCGGGGATGTGGCATATTTAGTTTGTTTCGAAATTTTTGCAAAGATGCCCTCATGGGATTGAAAGGATCGAGTGGTAAGATTTTGCGTCTCGATGAAATAGAGGGAGGATTTGAAGACGAAAAAATTCCTATTTTCCAAGATTTTAATAGTGCCCAGCCTCTTCTTCATCTTCACCATGGCCTTGGGAGAAAGTGGATTGGCTCAAAGAAGGCCGCCAACCGTTAAAGCCAAACCGAAGCTGGATACCCGGCAAAAACTGGTCATTGCTCAAGAAACAGGTCCTTTGACCATGGATGCTCATCATGTGGTTGATTCCGCCACCGCATCAGTCATCGAGCAGATGGTTGAACCCCTTTTCGAACTCACGCCGAAGGGAGAGATCGTGCCAAAGCTGGTAGAAAAATGGGAGGTCTCCCCGGATGCAACAGAGTTTACGCTAAGGTTGAAAAGAGGAATAAAATTTCACGACGGTCAGCCCTTCAATGCAGAGGCCGTAAAGGTCAATTTTGATCGCCGACTCGATTTCAAAGCCGCTACGAAACTATATTTCTTGGTCGCCCAGATCACATCCGTCACGGTGGTTAACGAATATACCGTGAAGATTAAGACAAAGGTACCTTTTGCTCCTTTGTTGAACAATCTCACCTACCCCACCAATGGCATTCAAAGTCCGGCTGCATTGAAGAGATCCTGGGAGAGACCGATGCTCATGCCCATCGGGACCGGACCCTTCATCTTTAAGGAATGGGCACCAGGAAATAGGTTGGTGATGGTCCGAAATGACAATTACTGGGGGATTAACCCCCCGCTTTCCGAGGTTACCTTCCGGGAAATCCCGGATGATGCCTTGAGAGTGGCTGCGCTTGAGAAAGGCGAGGTCCATGTGGCTGTCAAGATCCCGCCTTTAGACCTCCATCGTCAAAGCGCAAGTTCGAAAATCAATATCATGACGATGCCGAGCGCCAGAACAATCTATGTGGGCTTCAACTGTTTTAAAGAACCGTTCACGGACAAGAGGGTAAGACAAGCCCTGAATTATGCAGTTAACAAGGAAGCCATTGTCGAGCGGATCCTCCACGGAGCCGGCCGTGTGTCCGATGCACCGATCAGCCCGGTGATCTTTGGTTACACCCCTATCCAGACTTATGAATACAACATCGAAAAAGCCAAAGCCCTTTTGACGGAGGCAGGTTTCCCTGAGGGATTTGAGACGACCCTTCACATCCCTTCGGGTCGATATTACAAGGATGTCTCCGTTGCAACTGCTGTGGCGGCTGATTTGTTGCGGGTGGGTGTCAGAGCGGAGATCAAGAGGATGGATTGGGAGACTTACATTCCATTTATCCTCAGAGACCGGGAGGCAGCGGAGCAGCACCTTTACTTTTTGGGTTGGAGCACCCTAACGGGTGACGCGGATTATGGACTCTATCCACTTTTCTATTCCGGGGAATGGCCGAGAAAGGGGACGAACGCCTCTTTCTTTAAGAATGAGAAGTTGGATCTACTTTTGGATACAGCAAGGAGCA
>CAYMTD010000370.1:0-3027 GCA_964393245.1 uncultured Syntrophaceae bacterium | reverse complement strand
TCAGCTTCTTCCTCATAAGCTTCCCCGAGGAGCTCGTCCTCTGCCTTGATCATCAACTTCCCAGACCTTTGATAAATCTCCGAAGGAATTCCTTTGCGATAGAAGATCCCCTTTTTCTGCGTCCGTTCGTAGAACTCTTCGCATCCTTTCCCGAAGGCCCGGATGTCGATGTAGCAGACGGTCACTCGGGCATCGGGGATCCGTTCTTTGACAAGGGAGGCCTGTTTTGCTGTAAACATGCAGCAGACCCTCGAGCAGTATTCATTCCCTATGGTTTTGTCCCTCGACCCCACACATTGGATGAAGACGATGCTCTTCGGCTCCTTTCCATTAACCTCGACTTTTCCCTGAGTCGGTCCGCTCGAGGAGAGAAGTATTTCCAATTCGAGGGCGGTCATCACATTTGGATAGCGGCCATATCCAAACTCGGGTTTCAGTTTTGGGTCGAAGGGATCGTAGCCCGTAGCCACGACGATGGTCCCCACCTCGAGCTGGAATTCCATCCCCACTTCTTCGAACTGAACCGCTCCCTCTGGACAGATGTCCCGACACTTCCCACACTCCCCTTTTTGAAGGTGGAGACAATGATTGGAATCAATCAAGTAGCTATGCGGGACAGCGAGAGGAGAGGGCAGATAGATGGCTGTCCTGTCAGACAATCCCATGTTGAATTCACTGGGCACCTTAACCGGACAGACCTCTTCACATTTCTTACAGCAGGTGCATTTCTCCGGATCGACATACCTTGGGTCATGTTTGACGTTGATTTTAAAATTGCCGACAAAACCTTCGACTCCTTCCACTTCACTCTGGGTGAGGAGATGGATCAGGGGATGGTTTTTGACTTCCTCCAATCTTGGAGATAGGAGCGTTGACGTCTCCTCCAGATTGGGGAAGGTCCGATCGAGCTGCAACAAATGACCGCCTAAGGTTGGAGATTTCTCAACGAGATAAACCTCAAAACCTGAATGGGCGACGTCAAGACCAGCCTGAATTCCGGCGATCCCCCCACCGATCACCAAGACGCGAGGGGTCACCGCGGCTTCAGTCTCCTCCAAGGCCTCGTGGAGAGAAACCTTTGCGACGGCAGAAGCGATCAGATCCATCGCTTTTCGGGTACCTTCTTCCTTGTTAGGATGGACCCAGGAGCACTGCTCACGGATATTAGCCATCTCGAAGAAGTAGGGGTTGAGCCCTGCGGATCGGACGGCATTTCGATAGGTGATCTCGTGCATTCGTGGAGAGCAAGCAGAGACAACGATGCGATCGAGACCTAAGTTCTTGATGTCGTTCTTGATCAAATCCTGACCGGGATCCGAACACATGTATTGATAGTTTCGGGCAATCGCCACATGAGGAAGGGTCTTGGCAAAAGCCGTCACCTTCTCGATATCAACAGTTGCTGCAATGTTGATTCCACAATGACAAATGTAAACACCGATCTTCATCATCGAACACTTCGCAAAGCGCATGCCTGCCGGTAGGTAAGCATAGAGCATAGTGCACAGGGGTTAAATTAATTGTATTCTTAACTCTGAACTCATAACTCGGAACTCCGAACTTTTCCTTTTGCCAGCAGGGCACACGCCAGCGAGGCGGCGCCGCTTGCTTGCGCCACGGTATCCGGAATATCTTTTGGACCCTGGCAGCATCCCGCAAGAAATACCCCTTCCACGCCGGTCCTGATGGGGTCGAGCCCCGGGGCCTCTGCATAAAATCGATCAGGAGATTTCTCCAATCCGAGCAACCCACTCACAAAATCCTCTTCTTTGCGAGGCACCAGTCCCCCTGCAAGGACCACCAGATCAGCCTCTAATTCAAAGGGCTCCCCGATGAGGGTATCCTCCCCCCTGACCATCAGCTTACCATTCTTACGATAAATCTCAGACGGATTTGCCTTGCGGTAAACCACATGTTCCTTTTGAACCCTCTCATAAAACTCTTCGAATCCCTTTCCAAAGGCCCTCACATCCATATAAAGGACAGTGATATGAGCATCTGGGATCTTATCCCGGATAAGGTGGGCCTGCTTGGCCGTATACATACAGCAGACCCTGGAACAGTATTCATTGCCTACGCTTTTGTCTCTTGATCCCACACAGTGGATGAAAACCACTTCCTTCGGCCTCTTTCCTTGAATAAGGATTTCGCCCTTCGTTGGGCCAGAGGCGGAGCAGAGACGTTCCAGTTCGAGACCATGAAGGACATTCGCATAGATGCCATAGCCAAATTCGGGTTTACGCTTCGGGTCGAAGGGATCGAAACCGGTGGCGAGGATGATGGTTCCCACGTGGAGCTCTATCCTCTCTTCTCTCATCCCGTAGGCAACTGCCTTGGGCTGGCAATATTTGGCACATTCCCCGCAATCAGAGCACCCGCCACAATTGAGACAGCGCTTTGCTTCCTCCATAGCCTGTTCCGCAGTTAAGCCCTCTCGAAGAGGCCTGACCATGTCAGGCTGGATCTCGCGCTTTTCTCTCTTGGAAGCAGGGAGCGTGCTTCTCATAGGGGAGGTCTGACTCCCCTCCCATTCCCTATCTCGCAATAGGTCCTCGCCGCGAAGGTACCGGTCGATCGAAATGGCTGCTTTCCTGCCGTGCGCCATGGAATCGATGATCGTTCCTGGACCTGTGACCGAATCTCCTCCAGCGAAGACTCCCTTTAATCCTGTTTCGAGAGTGAAGGGGTGGACTCTGATCGTCCCGCTCCGGGTCATCTCCAGCCCCCCTCCCTCACCCTCCCCCCTTGAGGGGGATGGAAGGGGTCGGGGGGTCATCTTCAAGCCCTTGAAGGCACTGCAGATGGATGCCGCTCCAGAAAAACCTGTGGCGATGTAAATGGCATCAAAGGATTGAAGCATTGCCTCGGGGGAGATATCTTTTCCCACTTCGGTGTTGAGACGGATCTCTATTCGTATCTTTTCAATAACCGAAAAATCCTTTTCAATCACCTGTCTTGGCAAACGGTAAGAAGGAAAACCATGGGTGAGGAGTCCGCCTAATTTGTCCCGTGATTCAAAGATCGTAA
>CAYMTD010000369.1:0-3030 GCA_964393245.1 uncultured Syntrophaceae bacterium | reverse complement strand
TCTGAAAGAGAAGGTTGATGATGGGGGTTTTCAGGGCAATTAACCCCACCATGGCGGGGATGCTGATAAAGGAGACAAGCCGCAATGTGAAAGAGAGCGTTTCTTTAAATTCCTCGGTCTTCCCCTGAGAAGCCAGTCCTGAGAGGCTGGGAAGGGATGCCATGCCGATGGCAATGGCAAAGATCCCCAGAGGAAATTCCATCAACCGGTCCGCATAGAAAAGATAAGACACACTTCCTCTTGGAAGGAAGGAGGCGAAGATCGTATCAACGAAAACATTGAGCTGATAGACCGCCGTTCCAATGAGCCCAGGGATCATCAGAGAGCCGATCCGTTTGATGGCGGGATGGCGAAGATTGAAATTGAACCGAAAGCCCATGCCCTTCTTCAGCAAAAAGGGAAGCTGAAAGAGAAACTGGATGATCCCCCCGGCCAGGACACCAAGAGCAAGCGTCATCACGGGCTTCTGGAAGGCAGAGTAAAAGAGGAGGACGGAAAGGATGATGGAGATGTTGAGAAAGATCGGGGCAAAGGCGGGTGCAAAGAAATGGCGAACGGAATTGAGAATCCCCATGCAGAGGGCGAAGAGGCCCATGAAGAAAAGGTAGGGAAAAATGATCTGGTTGAGCACGACCGTCAGTGAAAATGTTTCCGGATATCGAGTGAACCACCCCGGGGCAATGACCCTTATCAACAAAGGCGAAAAGAGGATGCCGAGCAACGTAAGGATCAATAAGAGGACACCGGCAACGGTAAAAGCGATATGGGTGAGCTCTCTGGTTTCCTCCTCCGACCTCTGGGTCAGGTATTCGGTATAGACGGGGATGAAGGAGATGGTTAAGGACCCCTCGCCTACCAATCTTCTCCAGAGGTTGGGGATTCGGAAGGCCACAAAAAAGGCATCCGCCGCCATCCCTGCCCCGAAAAAATTCGCAATGACCATATCCCTTAAAAACCCAAGAATACGGCTGAGCAGCGTGCCCATTCCGATGATCGATGCAGCCTTTGTGATTTTCTGGTTTTCAGACATAAGGGATCGAAAAACGCTCCCTGATTACGTAGATTTCCGAAAAAGGATTACAGAGATTTGTTCTGTAGCCTTGGCCGACTTCTAATCTGCGGAACCTTATTTCGTAATCGGTGCAATCAGAGATTTTGTTCTTGTAATCTCAAAATACCTTGACACACGCTATATCAAAATGTTAAAAAAATCAATCGTCCCCTAATCTTTCTCCTCCAAGCAAGGAGAGTCTGTCGTAATAATTATATTGTCACCCTGAACCATGCCCTGAACTTGTTTCATGGGTTGTTTCAGGGTCCCGTAGTTGGGTGATTTCATTGGGATGCTGAACCAAGTTCAGCATGACGCTTCTTGCGATTTCTCATTTACGACACAGTCTCAACGGGGAGGGGGATTACGCCCGCCGGTAGGCGGGGCTGAGGGGGAACAAAAGGAGGTCAAATTTTGGCAACTCATATCTCTGCAATGAAAAGGGCAAGGCAGGCTGAAAAAAAGAGGCTTCGTAACCTTCACATTAGAAGTACGGTGAAGTCGCTTGTCAAAAATGTGAGAATGGCCGTTGAGAAGAAAGATGTCGAAGAAGCTCAAAAGGCACTGCTGAAAGCGATTCCGCTCATTCAGAAGGCACAATCCAAGGGCGTCTTCCACAAAAATACGTCTGCAAGAAAGATCTCTCGCTTGACCCGCGAGGTCCATGCCTTAACCGCGGAGAGCAGAGGGCATAGCACATAATCCACACGAAGAACGACGGGCAATGAACAATGGACTGTCCATCGTTTATCGTTTAACGTCCATTGTCCCTCCGATAGTCGGTCGACATAGGTCTATTACCAGTTTCTCAACCAGCAGATCCTTCGGACCTCGCCCTCTCTTAATCAAGAGATCCGTCTCATGACACCTTAAGATGCCTTCCCTGAGCGAGGCTTCAGAAAAATATTTCCCCTGCTCCATCAATTTCCGAACACTCCATGGAGACGTGCCAAGTTCATTGGCTACTTTAGCAGGACCGACCGACTTGGAGGCAATCTCCTTAACCCTCCATATGTTTCGATACTGTCTGGCCATCATGCTCAGAAGCAGGGGGACGGGATCATCCATCCTCTTTGAGGGTCCCTCATCCTTCCTGAAGGGGATGGTTCTCGATTCCATTGCTTTTTCAAGAATTCCGAGGGCTTTTTCCAGATTCTGATGTCCGATGGCATCCATCAAATCGAAGACTGTGCTGATCTTTACCTCTGCGGCCATCCCTTCCACGTCGGACAGGCCGATCGTCTTTCTCTCTCCTACGCTCAAAAAGGCTTTCTCCAGGGCATTATCGAGATCATGAAGGTGGTCTCCCACGACTTCGGTCAGGTAGTCTGCTGCTTCTTCGGAAAGATGCTTCCCCTTTTCCGTCATCTTTTTTTGGGCCCAGGAAACGAGTGATCTGCCCTTGAGTCTTTGAAATTGGGTAAATTTCCCCACCTTTTCAATCTCTCTCTGGTATTTTTTCCAGGATCCCAAGGTTGGGGCAACGAGGACCAGGCAGGTGGAGGGAGATGGGTTCTGAATATATTGTACGAATGGCTTTATCTCCTCCTCATTGAATTGATCTGCTTCGCTGACTAAAATAAATCGATACTTCGAGAACATGGGAAGCGTCTGAGCAGCCTGGATGATCTCCACGGGGTTATCTTCTTCACCGCTGAAGATATGAAGATTGAAGTTTCTCTCCGATGGCGAGAGGGTTTGATCTAATAGTCTTTTGATCTCCTCTTCGATGAGAAAACCTTCAGGACCATAAAGAAAATAGATGAGGTCGATTTGCGAATTCGGCTTCGGCATAACTCAATTGCCTCCCAGGGTACCCGTTGTTACGCAATCTTGCAAAATCCCAATAACCAAATTCCAAATAATAACCAACTACGAAATTCCAAACGCCAAACTTTACAAACGTAATAACAGAAGTTTTGAAATTGGATTCCTACATGGTTAAATCTGAGAATTTTCTTCTAACATTTTTTGTATGC
>CAYMTD010000368.1:0-3033 GCA_964393245.1 uncultured Syntrophaceae bacterium | reverse complement strand
ACACAAGGGTGAGATATCGAGTCAGGAGATCGAAAAGGAAGTGGCCGGGTTCATTATAGAAAAGCTCGAGAAGGCCGGAAAACAGGCTCAGGTTAGCTTCGGCGAACCAGATGTCATCATCGTTGTTGAGACGATTGCGAACTGGGCTGGAGTGACGTTGATTACCAGAGATATGAAAGAGAAATATCCATTAGTCAAGGTCAAGTAAGAGCGGGAAATTGACCATCGATCTCTTTCCCCCTCCTGTCTTTCTTTTTGAATTAAGAGATAATTTAGTAAAAGAGAGAGGCTTCTATTTTCGGAAGGCCTAAGAAATCGTGTGAGGAAATGAACGCGATAAGGAGAATGGTGAACTAAAAGGAGGATATCCATATGATCTGCAGTCTTTCAAGACTGAGTGAGCCAGACCTAAAGGAAATCTATGCCTTGGAAAAAGATCTGAACAAGGCGCTTCTTGCTTTCTCCTTCCGTGATTTCAAACCTGCCGATGTAACTGAAGAAGACCTCTTCAAGATCAGGGAACTTGAAAAACGACTGGGGATCACATTGCTGGCTGTGTGGAAATGAAAGGATGTTATTGGACCACCGGGGGAAGCCTGCTGATTGTTGCTTGGACCCCAGAAGGAATAAGGCCTTCCAGCGAAATGAGCAAGGAGCGGTTCGGTAAGGGAAAGGGGTGGATTTTATGCCGGTGAAGAAATTAAGGGATTTATTGGAAAGGGAAAACGTCAGATATGTGAGTATTCGTCATTCCCCCGCTTTCGCAGCTCAGAAATTGCACCGGAATTGTGATTTTGACCCATAGAGATTTTTTGGGAAGTACCTTATAATGTGATTAGAAGTAAATTTTCAGGGAGGGGGATAAAACATGACGACCTACTTCGTAACTGGAAAAGCGTATCGCAAGAAGGGAAAGGCGTTTCCGTTTAGGAAAGTGGTGGAAGCGGCCGATCAATCACAAGCTAAGCATGAACTGGCGCGTTGGCTTAGGGCAAACAAGCTGAAACTCCAAACAAGCACTTTTAAACTTATGGAGGCAGGCGCTGAGTCTAAGCCAAAGCAAGAAGGGAGCGAAGCAAAACCTGAGATCCTTTTGAAGGGATTTGAAGAATCCGTGTGGCGGCATGTTAGTGAGCAAGGCTGGCCTGGGTTTCAGGATGTTGTCAAGGCATTAATCAATGTGTGCGAGAAAATCCAGACTTTCCCTCTTGAAACGGACCAAGTCAGGGCCGTAACTTTATGCCGTAAACTGGAAGAGTTACCCATTGCCGCATGAACCGGACAGAAGCAGTGAGAGTACAAAGGAGACTAAAATGACTGGTCGAGTCAAATGGTTTAACGACCAAAAGGGTTATGGATTCATTGAAGTGGAAGGTGGAAAGGATGTTTTCGTTCATCACTCTTCCATTCAGGGTGAAGGGTTTAAATCCCTGAGGGAGGGTGATAAGGTAGAATTCGAAATCTCCCAGGGATCCAAGGGTCCTCAGGCCACCCAAGTAAAGATCATTGATGAAGGATGAGTTCATCCGTACCCGTTGGTAAAAGCAAATAGTGGATCAGCGGTAAAGGGCTCAGAAAAATTTGTTTGTTGCCCCACCTTTCAATTGTATTTTAAATTACCCTCCGGGCTTTTTTACCGTCTCCAAGATAAGAAGCAATAAACTCCATAGAAAGAACCGATGAAGGAAAGAAAGGAAGTCACAAAAGGATTTCTCAATTCCAAAGAGGGTAACCATGGTTTGGTCGTGCCCAATCATCGCAACCTTAATGTAGGAGCCGAGCTACCAAAAGTAGAGGTGAAAGCGGGAAAGGTGGTAGACCATCACGCCCTCAGGAATATGGCGGATCCGACAGGGATTTACTTGAAGGAGATAAAATCATCTCACTTGCTGACCCAGGAAGGAGAAGTGGAGATCGCAAAGAGGATCGAGGATGGACAGCAAGAGATGCTGACTATTCTGTTCAGTTGTCCAGTCGCCGTGAAGGAGGTCATCAATCTTGGAGAGGCACTCCGGACCGGAAGGCTTGGGGTCACGGAGATGATCAAAGAAATGGATGATGGGGCGCCGGGGGCTAAGAAGAACAGACTCGAAAGGCAGAAGGTTCTCAAATTGATTAACACGATCAAGAGGGAGGAAGAAAGCATCCAGATTCTCCGGAAGAGGTTCGAGTCCGGGGGCAAAGAGGCTTTAGATAAGAAGATCCTTGAGCAGATCCGGAAGAAACAAAGAGCGATCGTTGATCACTTCAGGCAGATGAACTTAAATGAAAAACAGATCGGCAAGATCCTACAGACGTTAAGACAGTGCCATATCCGAATGGAGAGGGCTATCGCGCAAAAGAATAAAGCGGAATTACGTGGAGCTCAAGATGAATGTAGCGGTCTTTCTTTGGATCAAATGGAAGAGGCATTGAAGGCCATTGAAAGGGTGGAAAAGAAAGTTAAAGAAGCGAAGAACGAGTTGATAAAGGCGAATCTCAGATTGGTTATCTCTATTGCCAAGAGATATGTAAACCATGGAATCCAGTTTCTAGATTTGGTGCAAGAGGGGAATATCGGGCTCATGAAAGCGGTGGACAAGTTCGATTACAGGCGGGGTTATAAATTCGGGACGTATGCTACCTGGTGGATATGGCAGGCCATTACCCGTGCTATTATTGAACAAGCCCAGACCATTCACATCCCGGTGTACGTGATTGAGATCATCAACAAATTGAAGCGAACCTCTCAGACCTTGGTCCAGGAGCTCGGAAGAGAGCCCACTTTGGATGAAATCGCAAAGAAAATGAGGGTTTCACCTGAAAAGGTGCAGCGAATTTTGCAACTCACTCAGAAACCTATTTCGCTTGATACTCCCATCGGCGACGATGAGGATAGTAGCCTGGAGGATTTCATCGAAGATAAAACGGCCATTTCGCCGGAAGAGGCTGCCATTAACGTCGACTTATCAGAACACACTCGAAAGATCCTTTCTAGCCTCTCCAAAAAGGAGGAGAAGATCTTGAGACTGCGGTTCGGTCTTGGGGAGAAAT
>CAYMTD010000367.1:0-3035 GCA_964393245.1 uncultured Syntrophaceae bacterium | reverse complement strand
GGTCATCAATGAGTACAGATTTGCACCCAGATGTTCCTATGTCAATACCAATCAAAAAATCTCTTGCCATGAATTTAGAAACCTTAAAACCAAGAATGGAAAAAAACTATTTAAGCGAAGACGGACGATGAAAAAAGGACCAGATGTCTCGAATCGTATAGCCGATCATGATGGCCCCAGCGATCGGCATGACCAAATAAAAATAAGTCCTCGTAATTTCCAAAATCGGTGATCGATCCGTCGCCCGAATTGACAGGAGTCCCGCTTCATAAGTGAATATTACGAGAAATATAAAAGCCATCAAACTTAGAAAGATTTCCAATATAATCCCTGCTTTGGTTCCGGCTAACCACTGAGGAAATAACTCCACACGAAAATGACTTCTATCTCTCCATAGGGCTGAAGCACCAAGGAAGACCATCCAGGCAAAACCAAGCTCAATAATCTCATCTGACCATCCTATGGAAGTGACGGGGAAAAATCTCAAGAACACGCCCGCAGAGATGAAAATCCATAAACTCACTAGACATACAATACTGCTTAACTGCAGAATGTCCCTCAGGTACCTGTCAGCCTTCTCAAAGAGTCCTCGTTTCATTAGGATAGGTCTCCTCTTTTCAATGTGTCCGGCCCATGAGCAGATTTGGAACCCAGGTGACCAGAACCGGAATGTAAGTGATGAGACCTAAACATCCCATCAAAGCAACAATATACCACTTAAGTTCAGAAGCCAGTTCCCAGAGGGGGACTTTGCCTACACTCGATACTGCGTAGAGGACCATTCCCACAGGAGGTGTCAACAAGCCGATCATTAAATTTAGTGTCATCACTACGCCGAAATGAACCGGGTCAATTCCCACTTTAGTGATGAGCGGCATAAAGACAGGAATGGTCAGAAGCATAATGGAGATTCCTTCCATGAAACAGCCAAGGACAAGCAAGACGATATTGATGATCAAGAGGATGACCCAGGGGTTTTTACTCAGGGCCAAGAGACCTTTAATCACTGTATCAGGAACCCGCTGATGGATGAGAAGCCATCCAAAAATCCCTGCTGCTGAGATGATGAACATCACTCGGATGGTATGCTCCAGTGTCTCCCATAGAACTCGTGGAAGATGCTTTAAGGGAATCTCCTTGTATATGAAAACGGTAAGGATAAAGGCATAGATTGAGGCCGCCACAGAAGCTTCAGTCGGTGTGAAGATTCCAACCAAGATCCCACCGATTATAATGACTGGTGTGACCATTGCAGATGAGGCATTCAAGGCACTGCTAAAGAGTTCCCGAAAAGTTGCCCTCCTTTCTCTTGGGTATCCCCTTCGGTCCGAAATGATGTAAACTGTAATCATCATGGCAATACCCATGATGAAACCCGGGATGAAACCACCCAAAAAAAGTCGGCCAACCGATATTCCCGTTATACTCCCGAAAATAACAAAGGGGACGCTCGGAGGAATAATGGGACCGATAGTCGAAGATGCAGAAGTGACGGCTGCACTGAATCGTCGATCAAAACCTGCCTTAGTCATAGCCTCCATCTCCACCATTCCAATACCAGCGGCGTCAGCCACAGCCGCACCCGACATCCCAGCAAAGATCATGCTGTTAACCACATTGACATGGCCAAGGCCTCCCTTGATATGTCCTACCAAGCACTGGGCAAACCGGAATAGACGATGGGTGATCCCACCGGTATTCATGAGTTGGCCGGTCAGAATAAAGAAGGGAATAGCGAGAAGGGGAAAACCTGTCGTGGTGGAGTACATCCTTGCAGGGACCATACTCAGGGTATCGATTTCACCCAACACTATGAAAAAGATGACTGCTGTTAAACCCATGGAAACGGCAATGGGAAGTCCGATTATGATCAGACCAACCAAGACTCCAAAGATGGCAACAGTCATCATAGCTTTCCCCTCCCCATCCGATTACTTCTTTCTTGCGTCCTCAACATATTTCATAAAAACCTTTACGTTCTCTTCACCAGAGTACTTACCGATCCTCTCATAGGCTGGGCCCATCGCCGCACGGAAAGGCGAAAGGTCAGGTCGTGTCACCTTAATCCCAGCCTTTTCCATTTTGGCAATTTGGTCCGCCTCATCATTCATCAGGATCTTTCGCATTAAGGCGCCAGCCGATTTGCTCTCTTCCCTGAATATCTTCTGCTGCTCCGGTGTCAATTTAGCCCAAGTCTTGGTGCTGACCACATGAACCATGTTATTGTAAGCATGGCGTGTGAGGGCCAGATATTTCTGAACTTCAAAGAATTTGAAGTGATAGATGACAGCAATAGGATTCTCCTGCCCATCCACGACTCCCTGGGCAAGGGCCATGTAAACCTCGGGAAAGGCGATCTTAGTAACCACCCCTCCCAATGCCTCCATTGCTGCCTCAAGTTGAATCTCTGGTGGAACGCGAATCTTTAAACCCTTCACATCTTCAGGTTTAAGGATTGCCCTCTTGCTGTTCGTTAGGTTTCGGAATCCCCATTCCCAGTTGGAGAGGACGATGAACCCTTGCTTCTCGGCAAGCGGACCCAGCCAATCCATCGATGGTCCGTCCAAGGTACGATGGGCATGGTCATAATCATCATAGACAAAAGGAAGCATCACTACGGAGAAGGCCTTCACATACTTATCGAGCTGCCCCTGGGTGGGAAGCATAATATCCAAGACACCGAGCCTGACCTGTTCAGTTTGCTCTGGAGGAGATCCCAAGACATTTGCGGGATAGATAGCAATTTTGATCTGCCCCTTGGTCCGCTCCTCCACCTTTGCTGCGAACTGCTTGGCCGCCACATTTCCTGGATGGGTCTCTGCTGCAAAGTGCCCGAATCTCAAAGAAAGGACCTGGGCCTCTGCCTTTGAGAAACCTGTAAAAAAGATGAAGACTGTTACAACCACCAACGTGCATGAAGCTAAAATGATTCGAGATGACTTCATAAATCCTTCCTCCTTTCTTTATTTTGTGATCTTCGGATCACAAGATGGTTTTACAGATTTGAACAATATCCTCCTCAGCCATTGGTCTTG
>CAYMTD010000366.1:0-3042 GCA_964393245.1 uncultured Syntrophaceae bacterium | reverse complement strand
GAGAAAGATGCCATGAAGGGGGAGATGGACAGGCGGATGGTGTATGGCGGTGAGGGTTTCGTTAAAGATATGGCTAAGACCTATAATATGGCTAAGACCTATAATATTACTGAAAAGATAAAGCAAATGGGGCGACAAAGGGGCTGGAAGAAAAATAAAGAGAACCGTCCCCTTTACTTGATATGTTAACTGACTCCATGGCGTAAAAGAAAGAGGGGGAGGGTATGGAGACGCAAGAAATGACGCTCGTTCGGCGCTTGCTTGACGATATCAAGTCCACCTCACGGCAGTTCTATTTTGGTACGGATGGCGCTTTCACCTGTTTTTCGGACGGGCGTTTTCTTGAACGAGCAGACTCACTGCCTCCGGCCATTGATCAACTACGGTATTCGTTCCCAAACACAATGTCGACAGACGCGATCAGAAAGATGATACCGCAAGATGTGAGTAAATCCGGAGAAATCCCTGGGTCGGTGGAAAAAGATGGGAAGAGATATAAACTCTCATGTCAAAAGTACACTTGCGTGGTCGATAGCCTCTGTTATGACTACCTGAAGATCCGCTATCCGGAGGCACGGATTTACTGTCTTGGCCGGAATAAGCCTGTGGTCTTTCTCCAGGCCGACATCTTGCGAGCTGTCCTTATGCCAATCAGGACATAGATCCGTGGGGAGCAGGAAATAGCAGACAGCAAATAGCGGATCGCGAATGGCCAAGAAAAGAGAACGTCTGAGCCCCTGACAATTGAGATAAGGAAGTTGATTCACACTTCAAAGTCTGATACTAAGCGTAGTGGCATTCGTTAAAGGAGGGTGTGTGGACACTGATCTAACTGGAATAAGAAACGTCCTAAAAGAAAACTGGCCAAGACTCCTTGCACGATCAAACGTGGTGGCCACGGGGATAGGTTACAAGATTACAAAGGGGCAGAAAACTCCGACAGTTTCCATCATTTGCTCGGTGGTGAAGAAATTACCCGTCTCGAACTTGTCCGCCCGGGATGTGCTCCCAGCAACCGTCAACAATATCCCCACCGATGTCGTGGAAACCGGACCCATTCGGGCATTGCAATCCCATACAGCGAAATATCGTCCTGCGCCCGGAGGCGTGAGCATTGGTCACCGCGATATCACGGCGGGTACCCTGGGCTGTCTTGTCAAGAAGAGCGGGCTGATATTCATCCTTTCTAACAATCATGTGTTGGCAAACAGCAATGAGGCCAGTCCCGGTGATCCGATTTTGCAACCCGGTCCTTATGATGGTGGTAAGTATCCGGACGATCATATCGCGAACCTGGCAGAATTCGTCCCCATCTCGTTTGAAGAACAACCCAGTGAATGTCCATTGACCCGCGGCCTGGCCTCCTTCTTCAATGGCATCGCCCGAATATTCGGAAGCGGGGACCGTTTAAAAGCAGTTCGAACTCGGGCAGCTGAAAACAAAGTTGATGCTGCGATCGCCCGTCCCCTCAACGACCAGGATGTCCGTGCCGAGATCCTTGAGATTGGGACGATCAATGGTCTGGCTCAGGGTAATTTGGGCATGGCTATCAAGAAGAGTGGTCGGACAACATGTTTAACAACAGGAGAGATTCTGCAGGTGGATGTGACGGTAAACGTCCAATATGGCGCAGGTCGTATTGCTCGTTTCAGCGATCAGCTTCTTGCGGGTGCCATGAGCCAGGGTGGAGACAGCGGCTCAGCAGTCCTGGATAATAGCAACAAGCTCGTTGGGCTTCTATTTGCCGGAAGTGACAACACGACAATTATTAATAGGATTGAGAACGTCTTTTCCGGCCTGGGGCTCAGCTTATGAATCGCATCTATCCGGTCATTCTGGTATTATGTTTCCTATCATGCCAGTTACACGGGGAGGACAGGGCCGTGTTACCGACAATACAAGAGGTTAAGGCCAAACATGCAGAGCGCCTCTTAGCCATACCAGGGGTTGTCTCGGTGGGAATAGGTAAGAATCCTGATGGGCAATTGGTTATTGTTGTTGGCCTGGATGGCCCGCGCCCAGAGACGGTTGAGCAGATACCAAAGGCATTGGAAGGCCATCCTGTACGGGTGGAAATCATCGGTCCTGTAAAAGCCCGCTGAACACCTTCCATCCTACAAGCAAACTCCTGTCGGAACCTGGTTTCAAGCTAAACAAGAATGCTCGATCAGGTGAAAAGTGGTCGATTTTTTTCCAGTGATATATCGTTGGAAATACGCCCAAACAAAAAAAATTTATAATTTTCAATGTATTATGAAAATTGCTCAAAGAACTGACTTTGGGCAAGAAATTTGCTTATGTCTCTTCAAAGATCTAAGAGGGTGGGGTCAAAAATTGAAATGAACGAGGTAGAATAAAGATGAAAAAGCAGACGAAGAAGTTTTCTATGATCCTTTCTCTGATTGCAATATTTCTTTTTAGTCTTCTTGTTCAGGATTCTCCTGCTCAGCCCCAAAAGAGTTTCTTATGGAAGGTTCAGTCGAAGACGAACACGGTTTATGTGCTGGGTTCGATCCATTATCTAAGGCAAGAGATGTATCCTCTTGATGAAAGGATTGAGAAGGCTTTTGACCAATCAAATATCTTAGGGGTGGAGGCGAATGTCGATGACGTCGGTAAAATGGATGTCCAGAAGTTGGTTGAAAAAGCTCTCTACTCAGGGGAGGAGACGTTAGAAAAACATCTCTCTCCAGAAGCCTACGAGATAGTCAAGAAACACCTCAGCGAACTGGGTGCTTCTCTTGAAGCTGCCAATAAATATCGACCCTGGTTTTTGGCCCTGACCTTGGCCTCTATAGAAATTGCCAAACTTGGATTTGACCCAAATTTTGGGATTGATCGGTACTTTCTTTCAAAAGCGACAGATAAGAGGAAGATAGTGGAGTTGGAAAGCCTCGATTATCAGATCAACCTCTTTTCTAACCTTTCTGAAAAAAATCAAGAGCTGTTTCTCCTTTACACCTTGAAGGATATCAAGGTGCTTGAGCAGGAACTGGATAGATTGATCAAGGCATGGAGTTCAGGAGATGAGAAGACGGTAGA
>CAYMTD010000365.1:0-3043 GCA_964393245.1 uncultured Syntrophaceae bacterium | reverse complement strand
TGGCCCCAAACCCCTTCGATCCTCCCAGGGTAGAAAGGCATAGGATAAGCAGTACCAGGAATAACCAAGTTGAACCTTTCAAAAAAGATACCGATGACGATTAAAAATGACGCCATCAGTAGACCCTTAATGGTATTTCGGATTCGAGGATGACTTAATAAAAGGATGGGCAAAACATACCCGCATCCCACCTGCAATCCCCAGAAGAGCCAAGCAAAAGGTCCACTCAGAAGCCAGACCGTAGGCTCCCGGTGGGGCGAATAGAGATGGGTCAACTTATCGATAGAGACTAACACCACGAGAGCAATCGTCAGGCCCAAGAGCAATTTACCAAGAGAGAAAAAGGCTTCTTTTATAAAACCCCTCTTGGCAAATTTGAAGGCGAAGATGACCACAATGATTAATAGAGCCAATCCAGAGGCCATGGCAGCAGCGACAAATTCAAATGGCTTTAAGGGTGAATAGAAAATGGGTCGGGCTGCAATGAATCCAAATATGGCACCTGTGCCCATGTGGACCATGGCGGCCCAGATCATGGCCAGGATACCTATCTTCTTGGTTATTTTGGGTTTATCTGCAAAGATGAGGCCGAGGTAGACAAAACTAATGATAAAATATCCTCCGTAGAGAATTCCATTCACAGCAAACATCGAACGCATGTTGTTCATCACAAAGAACATGAAGAGGCGCCACATCTTCTCGGGTCTTCCCAAATCCAGGGAAATCCCGACCATGGCACCGAAGATCAGTACAATAGCCAAGAAAACCGAAATCCTGGAGATCAACCGATATTCCTCCCTTCCAAAGACATAGGTCAGAGAGGAGAGTATGAGAGAACCGGCACTCAGTCCGATAAGATAGATCGTAATGATAATAGCCATTCCCCATGGGACGGCGTTATTGGCACCAAATAACTCGTGGCCGTGGATATAGCTGATTACAAAACAGATAAATCCAGATATCGATAGGGCAGCAAGCGCCCCGATGAGCAAGTAGAAGTTTCGAGACCGAAATGCGATAGGGGTGTAAACGAGCTTCATGCTGAACACTCATTTCGTGAGGTAATAGACCTTACATTTCGTGCCCAGCTCCTCGCGAAGTCTGAAATATCCTCTTGAGGCTAAGGCCCGGGAGACTTCGCTTCGAGGATCTTCCAGATCTCCAAACATCCTTGCCTGAGATGGACATTCTTCCACACACGCCGGCACGACTTCCTGACCTATTTTTTTACTCGTTCGAATCCCTTCGTCAATCCTATGAAAACAGAAAGTGCATTTCTCAACCACTCCATGGGTCCTCGTGGGGAATGGCCAAGGTCCCCAAACACTGCGATCAGGAGGCAGGTCCTTCCGGTGGTACTCTTTTTCTTCTTGTTCTTTGCTATTGAAACTTCTCGCCCCGTAGGGACAGGCCACGATGCAATATTTGCATCCGATACATCTCCTGAAATCCTGCACAATGATCCCATCCTCACGCCGGTAGGTGGCCTTTACAGGACAGACCGTAACGCAGGGAGGATCGTCGCAATGCATACAGGGCATGGGGATAAGCTCTGTGTGTGGTTGGGGATATTTCCCTCTTGTGACGGCGATCACCTTGTGCCAGAAGATGTCCCTTCTTCTCTTCTGCTCTTCGGGGGAGCCGTGAGGGACGTTATTTTCCTCCTTGCAGGCCACGACGCAGGCCTGGCACCCCGTGCATTTATCCAAATCAATCACCATTCCCCATCGCGACATTGCTTACCCCCGTGTCCGTTTTCACTCCGAACTCCATACGGAACGCAGATCTGCGTTCCCTACGAACTCTGATCTTCCTATGTGGGGTAGACCTTCACTCTTGTGTTGAAAAAGGCTGCCTGCCCACTGACCGGATCATCATCCACGCCGATGATCTCATTGGGATTCACTCCGATGCCCTTTTGCCATTTTCCGTAAGAATAATGGCCCTGGCCAATAGCCATGGCGACCACCTCCGGGTGAAGGCCTTCAGAAAATTTCACCCTCGCCTTTATCTTTTGGAACGGAGACTCCACCCATACGAATTGGCCGTCCTCGAGGTTTAGATTCTTTGCTGTCTCGCTATTGATCTCTACCAAAGTCTCCCAGCCTATTCCAAGCATAGGCAGAAAGATCTCCTGAGCCCATGGATAATTCTGACTTCCGTTTTCAAAGGCCATGACTGGGATATAGGGGTGGAGAAGAAGAGGATATTTTTCCTTTTCGCCTAAGAATTGGGCTTCTTGATGGTGGGGCAGGCCATCCAACGCTCCCCTCTTTCTGATTCCCTTTTTAGCCAGCGAAGATCGAAGATTTCCAGAGACAAATTCGAATTTCTTAGAGGGGGTATTGAAAATTTGCTCATACTTTCTGTACCGGTAGCCAGGACTCGTCCACACACCTCTTTTCAGGAAGTCCTCCCACGGGACCAGAGTGGAGGATCGGAGTTTGACCCATTCTTCCGAATCCTTTGCTAAATGCTGAAAGGCTTTTCCAACGCTCCCCCCCATCCTCTTTGCTAAGAAAAGGAGGATGTCTACCGCGGATTTTGACTCCCTATAGGGCTTCACGACAGGCTGCTTGATCCTTGCCTCTGCGAAACCTGATCCAGGAGGGGGGTCGTCATAGCCCCATTCTTCCAGGTAAGTGGTCGAAGGGAGAAGGAGGTCCGCATAGAGGGCCATTTCGCTGACGAAGGGGGAGAGGTGAACATAATAGGGGATCTTTTTCAGGGCTTCGTCCCATCGTCGTGGCCCCGGGGCAAACATATTGAAGTTGCAATTGAAGCCGATAGCCATTTCGACGGAATAGGGGGTTTTTCTTAAAATGGATTCAGGAATCTGGTTTGTAACCGTTTTTGCATGGATGAATTTTTCCGTTCCTCGAAGATCGAAAAAAGGTTGGGTTCTTCCTTTTCTGGCAACGGCATCCTCCACCAGGGGCGGAAGGTCTCTGTATCTCGGAGACTCTTGATACAGGATCCCGCCCGGTACATCGATACTTCCTACCAGGGCATTGAGGCAGAGGATCGCATAGCTCGTATACGA
>CAYMTD010000364.1:0-3050 GCA_964393245.1 uncultured Syntrophaceae bacterium | reverse complement strand
AGGGGGGATATTCAATGTGGCTCCGTTCATCTTCCTCCTCCTTTTGATGGTTTAGCTCTCAAAGCCTCTCCTATCAGAGACGGCCTGTTGATTCCTTTTAACAAATTTTCCTTCGAATTCACCCCAATCGATATCTTCCGCTCTGACAATAAGACCATAGGCCTTGCTTTCGTGAAGCAGGTGAACGCCCTCGCTATCGATCTTGTTAAGAATCCATTCGCGATGTTTTACTCGTTTGTAAACGTCCTCCCGCAGCCTTACGCGTTTACCTGGAGGGATATGGTTCAATATCGAGTGAACGGGTTTGTTGAAGCGCGTCAGATGTTTCGCCGTAGTCACATTCGGCATACGAAACTCACCTTCTTTCAAAAGAATCTTCTGCGGGCCCTGTCTCTTTTAGGACCAATAGAGTTAATTCCTCCAGGAGATTGACCTCAGATTCGGGCAATCCCCCAATTTTTTGTAAAAGCCAACTCCTGAATGAATGTTCCATTTCCGCCATTTCTTGATGGAGCTGATGGATGCAATGGATTGCCTCCTGTGAACAATTGGGCATCCCCTGAGACAAGAGTTGCAAGTGATCGTGGGTGTAAGCATTCAGGAGCACCGTCTTCCATACGAGTCCATCTGAATATGAAAAAGGGGGGAGGGAGGAGAGAACCCTTCCCAAAAATTCAATTCTGTCGAGATCGCGATGGAGGGATCGGATCTCTTCGAGAGAACGGAATTCCCGATAGCCCATTTCAGGCCCCTCGTTGTAGAAGAGGGGCCTTTTCTTCAGCAGGCCCTTGATTCTTTCCTCCCACGGGGAGCCAAGAAAGGGGAGAGGGATTCGCTTTTCAGAATACCAGCCTTTTTGCCAAACCTTCTCAGCCCTCCATTTCAGTTCAAGAGAAGCACCAAAACCAATCTGAAAGAGAAATTTGAGCGGGATCTGCTCCACCCACTCTCTCGCCTTTCGAACGTCCCCCTCAGAGAGTACTTCCAATCCCACACTGAGATAGCCGCCCACTTTCCTCAAACTTGCCTGAAGGGTTTGGAGGTCTATTCGTTCAGGCTGATCCGCCACCATGACCTGATTGGCCATATAGGTCAACTCCATTTTGAGTCGATCCATCAGTGTCCCCTCTTCCAGTTTTCTTAAACAGAGAGAGAAGAGCATGCTCTGATTCCTAAGAACCAGAGGAAAGGATGGGAGAGGGGTCTCCTCAGGAAGGGAAGGAAATTGAATCTCCCTTCCCTCCAGCATCTTCCTGAGCCTTTTTGGATTGAGGTATTGATAAAGAGAGAGGGCTTCTTCCATAGGGGGAAACCCTTTATCCTCGAGCCTTGCCTCTCTGAAATGAAGCGCCCTCTCTTCAAGCTCAGCCCCGATCTCCCATGCCACCTGATGGAGCACTTTCCAATAGAGATTCAAATCCAGATCAGCCAAGACCCTTAGGAGTTGTTCGATAGGGTTCTGGAGGGAGGGAGTTAAGACTTCGATGAAATAGGTCCCATCGAGCGTAAAGTAAGGGGTGCTTTCATTCTGAGCCACTGCCAGCTCATCACTCCCCTTAAGGTGGGGACGAATCGTTTTCTTAAGGATGAGAAGAAGGGTATAGATATCCAGGGATCGAAGCCACTGATGAATCGCCTCCTCATCGCATGACAATAAAAGGGGAAGCCATTGTTCCACTTTGTCGATTTGAATTTCATATCCTTTCCAGAGTTCGAGATCCAGGAGATATTGACATTGTCCAAGAGACATCAGAGAGAGGAGGGGCAGGGCATCCTGCTCCCCGATCTCTTTGATCGTGAAGTAGGCTTCTTCTTCAGGGAGAGACCAAAAGATCTCTTGAGGATGATCTGAAGACAGGATAGCCTCCGTCCTGTCCTTTCCCCGCAACTGAAGGATGCGGGATACCCCTCTTTGAAATCGGATGTCACCCCTTGAAGACTCGAGGGTCCTTTCTTCTCCAACCAATGCTTCCATCTTCGTCATGCAGCCAATCGGTAATCATGGATTCAATTTTGGTTGATTTCAAAGGGACTTCGAAATATGGGAAGGAAAAAATACCAGCCAACCCCTCATAGCTGATCGATCCATGGCAGCGAGAACACTTCATCCGATTCACCTTTTTTTCAGTTCTCAGCCCTCATACATGGCCTTCTCCATGGAGCCCCCCTTAAAGCGATCGGATCTCTTGCCTCATGAAAATGGTATAAGAGATCGCAAAACAGATCGCGGTAATCGCAATCAGCAACAGGATATAAGGCATCACGACAAAGATGCTTAAGCCTAACGTGAGGGGTCCGGAAAAACGAGCCTGCGAAAGTTTTTCCAGAGGCCCCATCAAAATGACTGTTCGGGTCGTCTTTCTGGTCGGGTCGATAATCGTACCCGTCGCATCGGTATAGAGCTGCATCGGAGACACGAGAGAGAAGGCCTTCTGGATTTTGGCATGTTGGATGATGGCCTCAGGATTGGATGTCCCTGTTTCTGGAACCAGGGCATCTGCGATGACCGTAGCCCCGAGGGAAACGAAGAAGGAAAAGAAGATCCAAACCGCCAGGGCGGCAAGCGCCGATGTGGCGATCCCCCGGAAGACAATGGAAAAAAGAATGGCCACCCCGAGCCAGAAGGAGATATAAATGACACTGATAACGAGATAGACGACAATTCGCCAGGCTTCATCAAAACCCGGAACGACGCCCGCCATCCTGAGCCCCAGGCCGGTAATCAATAGGACAATGGATACCATCATGATGGCAATGGTGACCACCCCTGCCAGGAACTTTCCATTGATCACGGAGTCGCGGTAGACGGGCTG
Organism: uncultured Syntrophaceae bacterium; assembly: GCA_964393245.1. GTDB lineage: Bacteria > Desulfobacterota > BSN033 > BSN033 > UBA1163 > CAYMJV01. Next base: position 237 of record CAYMTD010000364.1, on the reverse strand, counting down.
AGAGAGCAGCCTGCTGAGCGTCCCCTCGTTTCGTTCGCGGTTGATCATATCAAAGCCTAAAATCAAACCGATCAGGGGCCCGAAGAAGGCAATGAACTGAACCAATGAAAAGAGAGCCCCTCTCGAAGTGAAGAGCATGAGAAAAATATATTTGGGCTTCGCCACAGAGGCGAGTTCCTCTCTGATGTTCAAGCCCACCATGTAAGCGATAATTAAGCTTACCATGGTGATCAGGGC
>CAYMTD010000363.1:0-3052 GCA_964393245.1 uncultured Syntrophaceae bacterium | reverse complement strand
TTCGGATGGTGGAGAGACGGTGGGCGATGACGAAGACCGTTCTTCCCTTCATCAATTGATCCAGGGCCTTTTGGACTTCCGTTTCCGAATCGGAATCAAGCGAGGAAGTGGCTTCATCCAAGATCAGGATTGGGGCATTCTTCAAAAGGGCCCGGGCAATGGAGAGGCGCTGGCGCTCTCCACCGGAGAGTTTCACCCCTTGTTCACCGATGAGTGTATCGTATCCTTGGGGAAACTTCATGATGAAGTCGTGGGCATTGGCAGCCCTGGCCGCCTCGATGATCTCCTGCTCCGAGCAGCCACGGATATTTCCATAGGCGATATTGTTTCGAATCGTATCATTAAAGAGGATCGTCTGCTGGGTCACCAGAGCGATCTGATCTCTCAGGGATTTGAACGTGACCCTTCGAATGTCCTGACCGTCGATGAGAATCTGGCCTTTCTCGACATCGTAGAATCGGGGCAGGAGATTGACCAGGGAAGTCTTGCCCGCCCCACTCATTCCCACCAAGGCGACCACTTCTCCCACGTTTACATGAAGAGAGATGTCCTTGAGGACGGTCTCCTCTCCATACTTAAAGGTCACCCCTTTAAAGTCGATCCCCTTTGAGATGGGAGGAAGTGGCGGGGCTCCCTCTTCCTCTTTGATCTCCGAGCTTGTATCGAGGAGTTCGAACACCCGTATCGCTGCAGCCATACCCTCCTGGACTTCGAGGTTCACTTTGTTGAGGTCTCGGATAGGAGCATAGAGCATGAAGAGGGCGGTCATGAATGAGAAAAAAGCTCCCGGCGTTAGCTGACCCTCGATGACCCTGTAACCACCCACCCAGATGATGAGGGCCACGCCAATTCCTCCTAAGAGCTCCATCAGGGGATGGGAGAGGGCCCGGATCTTTACGCGTTTGAGCACCGTCTTAAAAAAGCGGTTGTTTTCCTCTGCAAAGCGGCGTTTCTCATACTCTTCCATGTTGAAGGCTTTGACGATCCGGTTTCCAACAATGGTCTCATGGAGGAAGGTGGTAATGGAACCCATTCGCTGTTGACTCTTCCGGCTGAATTTCCGGAGCCTCTTTCCAAATTCCTTAATGGGGACGATGACCAGTGAGAAGATCAAGAGAGCCATCAGCGCAAGTTTCCAATCTCGGTAGATGACCACGCCGATCAATCCGGTGACTGTAAAAAGATCCTTGACAAGACCGGTGAATGCATTGGAAACCGATCCCTGGATCAGATTGACATCATTGGTGATCCGGGAGATGAGGATGCCTGTCGGGGTTTTCGTGAAAAAGGAGAGGGAGAGGGTCTGGAGGTGGTTGTAGAGCCTCTCGCGGATATCGGCAACGATCCTGAGCCCCACATAGTTCATTAAGTACGCCTGGCCGTAATCAAAAATCCCCTTGAAAAGAAAGAGGAGGATGATGGCAATGGGAAGCAAAAGGAGCATCTCCATATCCTTCTTGAGGAGGAGGCCTCCCAGATGAAGCTGAATAATGATGTCCTTGATCCACTGGGGGACCTGCTCCTTTTTGAGGAAGACACCGTCGAGCGCAGGTTTGACAAGAAAGGCCTGTCCAGCCGTCAAAAGGGAAACGAAGACCATACAGATCATGGCCCCCACCAGCTTGAGCCAGTAGGGCTTGACCATAGCGAGAAGCCTGCGATAGTGGTTCATGGTTAACCAAATGTAAAGTTACAAGTTAAAAATTAAAAGTTTAAGGTCTCAATTCCCGAACCTATAAGAACAAGATTTGCACAAATCATCAGTGATGAATTCATATGAAGTCGAAAACCAGAAAAAATGTCATGCTGAACTAGTTTCAGCATCTCATTTAATGCGTCTGTATTAGATCATGAAACGAGTTCAGGGTGATAGATTGCAACTTTTTGCAGGGCCATCATCAACAAGCCTCTCCTGTTTATAGCATAGACATGACGATGCGAGCGGCTCGTTGGGCGGCTCCAGGGTCTCCTAACCGGTCGCGCACCTCACGCATAGATTCTACCATTTTTTGTCGAAGGCTTGAATCCCTTAAAATGCGAAGGGCTTCCTCAGCAATCCTTTTTGGAGTGATATCCTTCTGGATCAGTTCAGGAGCGATCCCTTTTCCGGCCACGAGATTGACGAGACCGATATGCTTCACGCGGATCATTGCCCTGCCCACCCAGGAAGAGAGCAAGGAAACCTTATAGATAATGATCATCGGCTTTCTGAGGATGGCAGCCTCCAGGGTAGCCGTTCCTGAGGCCAGAATGAGAAGTTCTGAGAGATTCATCACATCGTAAGTCCATCCCTGAATCAATTTCACGGGCACAGGATTATTTCTCATCCAGAGGGATATGGTTTCTTCACTAAGACCGGGAGCCAACGGGATGACAAATTGGAGGTCTGGCATTTCCTTTCGAAGCAGACCAGCTGCGGCGAGGAGGGGGGGGAGAAGCCTTTTCACCTCATGGATTCGACTCCCTGGAAGAAGACCAATGGTTCTCCTTTGGGGATCGAGACCGAATTTCCGAAAGGCCTCCTCCTTCGGCAGTGCCGTTCTGACAATATCAACCAGGGGATGACCCACCCACTCCACATCCACGCCTGCGGCTTTGTAAAGAGGGACCTCAAAAGGGAAGAAGACGACCATCTTCTTCACTCGCTCCGCAATCAACTTTACCCGCTTGGGCCTCCAGGCCCATACCTGTGGGCTGATGTAGTAAAGAACAGGAATCCCTTTTTGATTGCCGATTTTGGCCACTTGCAGGTTGAAGTCAGGGAAATCAATAAGGATGATGAGACGCGGTTTCTCCCTATCCAGCGATTCCCTCACTTCTCTCAGAGCCTTGAGGATCGATGGGAGTTTGAAGAGGACCTCTGTCACACCGACAACCGAAAGGGCTTGGCAGTGGTAGAGAAGCTTCATTCCCGTTCGCGCGAGGTTGTCCCCTCCGACGCCAAAAAATTGAACCTCCGGGTCGATCTGCCGGACCGCCTCCATCAACTGGGCGCCATGAAGGTCTCCCGAGGCCTCCCCCGCGACCATGAGAATCTTTCTCGGGTTCATCC
>CAYMTD010000362.1:1689-3052 GCA_964393245.1 uncultured Syntrophaceae bacterium | reverse complement strand
AGGTCATAGAGTCCCAGACGACAGGGAGGACCGCTGCCTACCATGACGATGGTATCTGCCCCCATCTCCAAGGCTTCAATGAAGTTCCCCAGGATCATCTTGAAGGGAAGGCAGATACATTCATTCGAATGGACGACACCGAGCGTCAGCGTTCTTCGGCTGGTTTCAGGAGGAACGATATAGGGGATTTGTGCGGTTTCTGCAATGGCCTTGCAGAAGATATGCATCGTGCCCAGATGGGGAAAGGTCACCTTCATCCATGTTTACCCGCTACCTTCTTCCCTGCCTCGAGAGGTTTATCCTCCAGGCTTTTGACCTTCTCCTTCCAGGCAGTTTCTGCAATCTCTCCGTAGGCTCTTGCATAGGCATCGATGGCTTGAGCAAGGTCGGTGAAGAGGCTTTCTGCCCCTTCGTGGGTGAAGTATTTGGCATGTTTGAGGGCAATCTCTTGCCCCTGCTCAGGATGATCAATGAGGAGACAGGGGCGAAAGTAGTTCTCTGAATAGGGCTGACGAGATCGGATTTCTCGGAAGAGCGGCGAATTGAGAGCTTCGGCAAGGGATTTTTCTTTGATATTATCCGATGCGAAATGACAGAAAACACAGGGTTCCACATCGCCTCGAGCATTGATATGAAAATATTTTTTTCCCCCTGCGATGCACCCCTGGGTGAGGCAGCCGTCGTTCCAGAAATCGACAAAAAGTAAAGGTTTGGTAGTCCGAAAATAGCTGAAGCGCTCTCTCATCCGATTTCTCTGCTCCGGGCTGGCCATGAGACTCAGATCTGGGCTTCTTCCAATGGGTACGTAGTGAAAATTCCAGAGGAGGATGCATCCCTTCTCCACCAGAAAGTCCACAAAAGCATCGCTCGTCAGGACATCCGTATTCTGAGAGGTCTGCGTTGTCGAAACGGCGAAGAAGATGCCAGCGTTCTTGAGCCAATCCATCACCTTAACAATTCGATCAAATTGACCCTGACCTCTCCTACCGTCCGTTTCTTCCCTGAGGCCTTCAAGGCTGATCGCCGGCACCACATTGCCCAAGGCGACAAATCGCTCGACCATCTTCTCATCAATCAAGGTGCCATTCGTATAGACCTGGAAGGTTGTATCCTCGTGTTTCTCAAAGAGGTCGAAGAGATCCTTTCTCAAGAAGGGCTCTCCCCCCGTGAGGAGGACCAGGTAGATGCCCATCGCGTTGCATTCTTTGACCAGGCGATCGATCACCTCAAAAGGAAGGTCTTCTTCAGTTGAATAAGATCCTGAATAGCACCCGTAGCAATGGAGGTTACAACGCATCGTTGGGCTCAGAAGCATCGCATCGGGCGGATAAAATCCACTTTTTTCGGCGAAGGCCTTTCGATG
>CAYMTD010000362.1:0-1589 GCA_964393245.1 uncultured Syntrophaceae bacterium | reverse complement strand
TTTTTGCAAGCCTTTATCAAAAGCTCTAATTCCATCTCGTAACCTGAGGTAACGAGCGGAATTTCTTCCAGAATCTCTGTTCGAATTAACCGAAACCCTGACTGGCTATCGGTAATATCCGAATGACATATCCTGCCGACAGCTCTGGCCGATAGGCGATTCCAGAATCGGCGAAGAAAGCTCATTTGACCAAACTCACCGGCCCGCGAGGCGATGAGGATATCGGGTTTCACGCTTTGAAAAATGTTGAGAAGGGAGGGGATCTCAGAGGGGTTATGTTGGCCGTCCGCATCCAGGGTGATCACTACCTGATAGCCTTTTTCGAGAATGTAGCTGAATCCTGTCCGAAGCGCAGCGCCTTTCCCGAGGTTTGACGAGTGTTCCAGGAGAAGGGCTCCGTATTCTGTGGCAACCCTCTTCGTCTCATCCTCAGAACCATCATTGACCACGACCGTATCCATCCGGAGTGGTCGAATCTTTTCCAGGACAGAGCCCAGGGTCTGCTCCGCATTATAAGCAGGGATGAGGATACAGACCTTGTCTAAATCCAAGCGCTGCATGCCATTGACCTATTGTTCTCAATTGGGAATTATTTCCAAAAATTGTGACTTACCAAGTACCAATTTCGAAATACCAAATTCCAAAAAAATCCCAAGCATCAATTTCCAATGATCAAAACAACTATCCTATCTTTGAGGTTTCGAATTATGAACATTGGAACATCTGCCTGCCGGCAGGCAGGTGTTTGCATTTTGTAATTTGGAATTTGGGATTTTGAGCTCCATGCTCAAAAGCACTTTCCTCACTGTTGAAAATTCAAAATCATCCAGGAGACGCGTGAGACGTTCCTCCGTTGTCCTGATCTTTCCGTAACAGACGAACCGCTTGATCCAGGGAAGAGGAAGAGAAGGTGTCTGAGTATCAAAGTCGGAGGGGTGACAGTGGATAAGCCCTGGGTGTCCGAGACGGTTCAACTCCTTCATGGCTCTCCGAACGGTCCGGTACGGGAAGATTCTTAATCCCCATCCACCTCCCACGGGAAGATTTCCGATAGGGAAGGGGATCACCAGAGGCGGGAATTCCCTTATCTCCCCGTCGGGAGTCGAAAGCCTATACGGGATGATTGGGGCATCAGGAATCCCAATAAATCGAAGAGGAGCGATACTTGAATCATAGACAAACCCATTCCGAATCAGAAGGTCAATCGCCCAAAGGGAATCTCTCTTCCCCTTACAGATGGACCACTCGGGGGCCCGGTAGCCCACCACGCTTTCGCCAATGATCCCTTCGAGGAGATGTTTGGATCGGAGGAGGTCTCGAAGAAACTCATCCTTTCTTTGCTTGTAAACCTGGATATGGCCATAGCCGTGGGAAGCGACCTCATGGCCTTCTCCGTTGATCATCTTCACCACCTCTGGAGTTCTCTCTGCAACATATCCCAGAACAAAGAAGGTCGCCTTCACGTTAAAACGACTCAAAAGGGTCAAGATCTTTTCGACATTGGCTGAGACCCGACTCTCACATCGATCCCATTGGGAAGCAGGAAGAATGTGCTCAATATCACAGATGTGGAACCAATCCTCCACATC
>CAYMTD010000361.1:0-3059 GCA_964393245.1 uncultured Syntrophaceae bacterium | reverse complement strand
TTATCGATGATAAACGATGGTTTCTGGTGCGAAATATTACGTATATCTTGGGCCGAATTGGAAAGGAGCAAGCCCTCCCTTACCTGCAGAAGTCCTTCAATCACCATGAAATCCGGGTGAGAAGAGAGGCCATTCAGGCCCTGGGGCTGATCGGCGGGTCCAAGGCCGAGGCCTTGCTGATTCGGGCGCTCTCGGATCTGGACGTGCGGATTCGGGCCATGGCAGCCATCAATGTCGGGAAGATCGGAAAGGCCTCGGGTCTGGCCGGGCTGTTGGAGATCGTCCAGTCCAAGGAGTTTCCCAAAAAAGATCCGACAGAAATCAAAGCCTTCTTCGATGCCATAGGGATGGTGGGTTCCAATGATGCCACGCCCGTGCTAAAAGACATTCTGGGAAAGAAAAGTCTTTTTGGGCGGGGGAAAGATGATCTCCGCATTGGGGCGGCCAATGCCTTAGCCATGATTGGAACACCGGCAGCCAAGAGCATTCTTGAGGCAGGCCAGAATTCGAAAGACGAATCCATTCGGAATGCATGCATCCGGGCCATGAGGAGCCAAGGCCTTTAGAGATTTCTGAAAAAAGACAGGAGTCTTTGATTTCACAGATTAGAAACAGATTAGACAGATCAGGAGAGCATTGAAGTATTATTGGAGCTCTCCTACGAGGGGGGGCACCGTTTGATGGTGGATCGAAAAGAGGTAGGAAAGAAAGCACCTTCCGTGAAGGAAGAGAGGATTTCTTCTGACCAGGATCATCTCCCCACGCTGAGGGGAACGGAGTTCATCATCCGTTTCTATCGACTGCTGAAGGGCGCCACCATTTATGATCGGAAGAACTTCGTCATCGATCGTCTCACCCAGGAATGTCTTCAGACCGCTCAGGACATCTTCAAGTTGGATCGACAGCTTTTTGTAAAAATCGTGCGGGACAATCTGTTCTTCAACAGCATCCGGATTCAGATGAAGGCCGACAAATATGCCATCCTCAAGGCCTTCGTACAGGAGATGAGAAAACGGTGGATTGGAGAAATAGAGGTGATGGAAGAGGTTGGGGTTGAAGGGTTGAAGGATTTTGTCTACCTCCTGATCGGTCTCGACGAGAATGTGGAAAGCAACTATCTCTATGTGAAGAAGCAGTTGGAAAGCCGGAACCTTAAGGCCCTCAGCGTGGGAAAGCTGGAGGCCTACAGGGACGAAGAGATCTATGTCGATTCCGAAGATCGGAGGCGACAGTCGAAGGAGGTGTACTTCAAGTCGATCAATCTCGTCAAAGAGGTGATGGAAGGGGTCAAAAGCCAGAAGATGCTCAATACCCGAAAGGCCAAGCGCCTCATGCAGAATGCCGTCAATGCGGTTATTCAGGATGAGTCGACGCTCCTTGGTTTGGCCAATATCAAGAATTACGATGATTACACATTCAACCATTCGGTCAATGTTGCTATCTACGCCATCGCCCTGGGGCAAAGGGTAGGGATTCCGAAAAAATTCCTCTCCCATTTGGGGATGGCGGGGCTGTTCCACGACATTGGGAAGACGCGCATTCCAAAAGAGATTCTCAATAAGAGCGGGAAATTGACGGCGGAAGAGTGGCGTGTGATGCGGCTCCATTCCTTGGCCGGAACAGAGATCGTGATAAACATGAAAGAGTGGGGCGAGCTTTCCGCACGGCTCATGGATGGCACCTTTGAACACCATCTCAAATACGACCTGACCGGATACCCGAGACTGACGCGAAAGAAAAGGATCTCCCTTTTCGGAAGGATCATTGCCCTGGCCGATTTCTACGACGCCCTGGTCAGGCCAAGGGTCTACAATCGTTATCCTTATGTTTCGGAGAAGATCTTGGGATTCATGCTCGAACGGAGCGGAAAAGATTTCGATCCCGCCCTGGTAAAGGTCTTTGTGAACATGCTTGGGATTTTCCCCTTGGGAACCCTTGTCCTGCTGAACACCAACGAAATGGGGATCGTCGTCCAGGCATCCGAGGATACCGAAACGATCGATCGGCCCAAAGTATGTCTGCTGTATTACAGCGATGGAGATTATCAGAAGGGGGAAGTCGTTGATTTGAGAGAGGTCGATGAGGGAAGTCGAGGCTTCAAGCGCACGATTGTGAAGACCCTCGATCCCAATGAATACAACATCAATGTGGCGGAATTCTTGATGTAACTACATAATCCCCGCTCGCCCTCCCTTTAGAAAAGGGGGGTTGGGGGGATTTGAAACTTTTCTCTTGCGTTTCTTTTTTGCCTCTTCCCACAGACGGTCCATTTCCAAAAGGTTGGATTCCCGCAGGGTCTTTCCCCTCTTTTGCAAGGCCTTCTCGATGTAAGTGAAACGGGAGGTAAATTTATCAATCGTCCTTCTGAGGGCTGCCTCTGGGTCGATCTTCAGAAATCGAGCGATATTGACAATGACAAAGAGGAGGTCGCCGATCTCTTCCCGGGCCCTGGGTCGTTTCTGAAGAGAGACGGCCTCTCTAAATTCTTCAACTTCCTCGTCCAACTTCTTCAGAATTCCTTTCACATCTGGCCAATCAAATCCAACGGTCGAAGCCTTCTTCGCCAAACGATAAGCCAAGGATAGAGAGGAAATGTCTTTGGGGACGGTTTTTAAGAGGGAACCCCGCTCCCTGCGGAGGATTCTCCCTGTCCGAACTGGCTTTTTCGCGCTCTTCAACTTAACTACCGAGCCATGAGGAGGGTTGATAAGTCCCTCTTTTTATGTTATTGGTATATCCTTAAAAATAAAGGATTTTCGAATTTTATTCAATCTGGAGGATGACTTCCCGCCTCGATAGAAACCAGAAAGGAAAGACCATGGATTATCGTGCCACTTTGAACCTTCCCCAGACTGCTTTTCCCATGAAAGCGAACCTGCCCAAGAGAGAGCCCGAGATTTTGAGGATGTGGGAGGAGAGGGGGATTTACGGTCAGTTGAGTCTGCAGGCAAAGGGGAAGCCCAAGTATATTCTTCATGATGGCCCGCCCTATGCCAACGGCCACATCCACATCGGAACGGCGCTCAACAAGATCCTGAAAGATTTCGTCGTAAAATCGA
>CAYMTD010000360.1:0-3070 GCA_964393245.1 uncultured Syntrophaceae bacterium | reverse complement strand
ATCCAGAAAAAACTGGATTCCTGCCTTCGCAGGAATGACGACAACAAGAACTTTTCGGGACTGTTGGGGTCGGACCAAGCCAACCTATTGAGATTCATGGGATATCGTAGCCAAAAACCATGTTCTGAAGCCTTAAACTGCCATTTTCATCGCCAAAAATGGCGCTCTAAGCCCCCAAACAGAGCAATTTCTTATGCGATTCCTTATTTTACATAGCCCCTATAATTGCGATCGCAAAAATAGGGGAACTTCCATCGACATCCTCTCTCTCAGCTCGACTTTTTATGGCGCGGCCATCACGAATTGAATTCCCCGGAGCGGTCTATCATATCACCAGTGAGAGGAATGAATAGATCGAAAAGGCGGTAGAGAGATAAGTAGGATTATGCGAGAAAGAAGGGGGGATGCTAATAAAATAGATCTAACTCCCGCCATTTTTTGGAGGGTGAGGTAGGAATGAAAGCCGCATCAGAATGATGCTGACTTAAGATTTTCCAGTTCGATCACCGGCTTCTCTTTGCTTAAACCGAGATGCTCCGAAGCGTCCAGAATTTCAATCCCCACAATTTCTTCATTGGGGCCTAAGTCGATGGCAAGATCCTCAGTCACTCTTATAGTAGTTACCTGTGTCGGTCCCTTCTTGAAGGAAATATAGGCAGCATCCACTTGGGGGTCATATTTAATCTTCATTTTTTCTCTCCTATATAAAATACGTATACGGTGATGACCACGATACTTTCAAGTTCTTCTCTGACAATCGGCATTACCTGCTTAATTGAATAATATCTTCCTTTCCAATAAGATTCAAAGGAGAAATTCTTCCGATAAGCTTTTCTACCCCTTTTTGCTGGGATATCCTCTCCGCCTCGAATCGCTGTTCTTACCTCTTCTTTCGAAGTTCCTCGATCATTGATCTGGTCCATTGCGTGATCTGAAAACCGTATTTCGTTGTCCTCTGCCATATGTATTTGTTTTTTTTGAAGATGCGAGTGAAGTTAGCCCGGGAAGGCCAAACTTTTGAACATTATATCAGAAAATTCAAAATGGACAAAGGGCTTCCCAGTGAAAGCGCTCGCCGCGGAATTGGGGGTAGGGAACAAACAGCACAAGACCGGAAAAATATGGAAGAGACCCAACCAAAGGGCACATGCAAAAAGTGGCGGATTTTAGTTCTGATCTTGCGTGGGGTGTTCCCCTTCAATGTCCCCTTCGCGTACCTGGGGAAGAGGAATAAGAAGATCGAGCGGCGGTGGAGAGATACGATTATACCCGGAGGGAGATTGCCGATCATTTGGAGAGGCATTTTACTTCTATAACCAGGATCATGCTCGCTCAGAAAAAGGGGAGGCCAAGAAAATAGACCCTCTACCGTCTTTTAGGAGATAAAAGAAGGCTAGATTTCTTGAAAGGAGACCTCGCGGGTTTGATCGTTGAAGCAGACCTGAAATTGATCAAATAAACCTCTGCGTCCGAGGATATTGAAGCCGACTCCAAGGCGTTCAGAGAATCCAATAGGAGCGGTGATTCGCCAATCAGCAATCTGAATAGAAAGGTTGTGAATATAGGTTGGGATAAAACTCCCATCTCCTACGACAATCATCTGGGGTTGCCCCTGCTGCCAGTTAATGCCAAGTCGATGTGCTTCATCTGCCCTCAGGATGGTGAACATGGCTCCTGAATCAACATAGACCCAAACCCTGTGGTCAAGAATTGCAATTGGAATAATTGGCAACAGGTAACCTTTATGAGAAGTATAAGGGAATTTTATAAGAGACAAGCCATATCCTCTTCACGAGGGACACGGAGCACAGATGGGATCTTATGGGGTTCAATTTCTTGGGCTTTCGCCTCCACCTCCGTCCCCGACTCGCCGACAGCTACCAATGTCTCATTTACAACTGCAATGTATTTCCCAGCATACTTAGTCACAAGTTCACTAAAGTGTTCAACAATCCAGAGGTCATCTTTGTTCATGATTTTCCCCAGATGGTTGTCAGACAGTATCAATATCTTTGAAAAATATAAAGAAAAATTCATTGAAAGTCAACGATTTGTATCCGGCCACCCGGGTAGGATTCCCTTCATTCTATTCAAAAGCGGGTGGGGTCGGACCAAGCCATGTTATTGAGATTCATGGGATATCATCCCTTAAATACGTCTTCTGAATCCTTAAACTGCCATTTTCACGGGCAAAAATGATGGTAGAAGAAGAGGAGATTCCGCGCAGCCCGCAGTTGTCTTTCTTTTTAGAAACTCTTTTTTCACAGCAAAAATGGCGCCCTAACCGCCGAAACAGGGGAATTTCCCGTACCGAGTTACCGTTACCTGACCCCACCCTAATATGACCCCACCCTAATACACATTGGCTTGCTTTTTTCTGTAAAAAAAGAGGTCAAGAAAAAGGGCGTGCTCATTTAAACAATTTTCTCTTTGTAATAAATCCTGAGTAACTCCCGAGCAATAATCATTTTTTGAATGTTAGAAGTTCCTTCTAAATATTCCATGCCTCTTGCATCCGAACTCAACTGGTTGATCAGCTCGTTTTTGAAATAACCTCTCCCGCCCATCAATACCTGAGCCCTTGAGGCTACATCCATTACCGTTTGCGTGGCGAATAGCTTAGCCTCAGAAGAGCTGATTCGATAGTATGGAGTCCCAAATTGTCTCAGGGCATGAAGGCATAACCCCCTGGCCGCATTGATTCGTGTGAACATCTCCGAAACCTGGAAGCTAATATCCTGACTGCTGGTCAAGGGATGGTCAAATTGCCTTCTCCGGTGAGCAAAGGCATAAATTTCACTAAAAATCCGGTATGCCAGCCCACAACAAATGCCTGCTATGTGGATCCTCCCTCGATCAATAACATTCATCGTTAGAATCAGGCCCCTTCCTTCATCCCCAATAAGATTCTCAGCAGGGACAGGAGTATCTTCAAAGATGAGTTGTCCCGTCGGTAATATTTTCAATCCTTCCTTTTCCGGTAATCCTTTTATGGTAAAGCCAGGTAGATCTTTTTCCACAATAAAAACGCTCAAAGACCGGGGGCCTTGTATCCCTTTTGTATTAGCTA
>CAYMTD010000359.1:0-3070 GCA_964393245.1 uncultured Syntrophaceae bacterium | reverse complement strand
AACTTGCGGTCGATTCGATGAAGCGTGGCGCCTTCGATTTTTTGGTCAAACCTTTCGAACTGGATCAAATCGAGGCTCTGGTTAAGAAGGGTCTTGAGCGCGTTCGTCTGAAGAAGGAAATCGAGTGGCTTCGTGCCCAATACCAGGAGAAATTTCGATCGGGAGGGATCATCGGTGTAAGCCAGCGGATGAAGGAGGTCCTGGAATTGGCCGAGAAGCTGGCTCAGAGCTCGGAAACGACTGTCCTCATAGAGGGAGAGACCGGAACAGGGAAAGAGCTCCTTGCCGAATACATCCATTTCTTGAGCCCTCGCTCCTCATTTCCTTTCATTCCGATTAACTGCGGCGCCATCCCGAAGGACCTCTTCGAGAGCGAACTCTTCGGCTATGAGAAGGGAGCATTTACCGGTGCCTTAGAGAAAGGGAAGATGGGAAAGGTGGAGGCGGCGGAAAAGGGGGCTCTCTTTCTTGACGAGGTGGGAGAATTGTCCCCTTCGGCCCAGGTCAAGGTCCTGAGGGTTTTGGAGGAGAAGGAGTATTTCAAGGTAGGGGGGGTGGAGAGGAAGAAGGCGGACGTCCGAATCATCGCCGCAACCAATAAGGATTTGGAGTCCGAAGTGAGGAGGGGGAGTTTTCGGGATGATCTCTATTTTAGACTCAACGTCGTGAAGTTGCAGATCCCTCCCTTACGGGATCGGAAAGAAGATATCCTCCCGCTTTTTCGTTTCTTTATGAGCCGGTTCAATGAGCAATTCAAGAAAGGGTTTGTTCGGATTTCGAAAGAGGCCGAGGAAAGGATTTTATCCCATCCATGGCTGGGAAATATTCGTGAACTTCGAAATGCCGTGGAGCGGATCATCCTTCTGGAAAATGGCGATACGATCCTTGAAAAGCATCTCTCTTTCCTCGCTGCAAAAGAGGAGATCCAAAGCGGGTGGAGAGGAGTCAAACCCTTTATTCCATCGCAGGGACTTGTCTTAGATGAGGTCGAGAAGCAGTACATCATTGAGGCTTTGAGGATGAAGAAGGGGAATAAGTTTCAGGCGGCAAAGATGCTAGGCATCTCCAGGTCTGCCCTTCTCTACAGAATGGCAAAATATGGGATTAAGTAGATAATGTTGCCGGCCCTTCGCCCGGTTTGGGTAGCATAACGACCGTCTGTTTTCAGACAAAATATATGAAAATGGACGGTACCAAATAATCTCAATTATTTATTGGACTTATCGTTCGATGCTTTGCATCATCGTTTGATTTCATGCCTTCCGACCCCTCTAACTCTAATGCTTCTGTCCCGGTGACAGAAAGGGTTTTGCGAGTTTACCCCTGTCTCTGAGAAACGTAATTGCACGAATTCCTTAAAGAAAATAAAAGTCCGAATTGACAATTCCATTTGCCTATGATCTGAACTTCCCGCCTGGCATGTTCTTTGCTATAGTTATTGCGTCTATGAAAGTCTTAATCGTTGAGCTTGAAAAGACGCTGCTGCAGTCGCTTTCCAATTTTATGGAGCGCAACGAGTATGATGTGCTTGTTGCTCATTCTGTGGGGGAGGGCATATCCTTATTTAATAAGACAACCATTGACATGGTCATTTGTGGGGAACGTCTTCCTGACGGCAGTGGTTTAGAGTTGTTGAAAGAGTGGACGAGGCAAAATCCAGAATTGATTTCAGTCCTCATGACTGCCCGTCAGGATGATTCATTGGAACGGGAGGCGGCCAGGGCAGGGATTAAAGGTTATTTAGAGAAACCTTTCGACTTGAAGCAACTCGAAGAAATCATAATCCGCTCCAGCCGCCCTTTAGAAAAGGCGGCAGAGGAGGGATTTAACGAAAGGAGGTGAAAAGAATGATGAAGAAGAGAATGTTCGTTTGGATGTTGGCGTTTGTTTTCGTTCTTTCAACGGTCAGCCTGACGCTTGCTCAGCAGAAGGCTCCTGCCTGGCAAAGCACCGTGGTTAAAGATTGGGTAGCGAAGGCAAAGGCCGAGATCAAGCTTGTCACTATTCAAGATGTGAAGGGAGCCCTTGACAAGAAGGAGAAGGCGATCATCCTCGATGTCAGGGATCCAGACGAGTATAAGGCTGGGCATATGCCTGGGGCGATCAATGTCTCGAGAGGGACGCTTGAGTTCGTTATCTGGGATAAGGTTCCAGACAGGAACGCCAAAATCTATGTCCACTGTAAGACGGGGGGGCGTTCAGCTCTGGCGGTCAAGACGTTGAACGATCTCGGTTACAAGAATGCGGTTTCCATGGATGCCACATTTGAATCCTGGATCAAGGCTGGCTATCCTGTGGTGAGGTAATCGTCAAATCCCCCCACCCCCCTTTAATAAAGGGGGGCGAGGGGGATTTAAAATCGAATGAATAGGGTTGAAAGAATGGATACCAATAATCTGAAAATTACGAGGCGAGGTTTCCTTAAAGCGACCGCAGCAGGGGCGGGAACTTTTGCTCTCAGCCAAGAACTTCCCGATTTTAAGAGTTGGGTTCATGCAATGGCGGAGGCGCCGGTCACCACATTTCCAACCTTCTGCAATGGATGTGGTAATCGTTGTGGCATCACTGCCTTTATAAAGAATGGAAGGTTATGGAAGATTGAAGGAAATCCTGAAGCCAATGGAAATCTCGGTGTCGTTTGTCCAAAAGGGCATGGCTATCTTCACGATCTCTATAGTCCGGATCGCATTAAGGGTCCCTTAAAAAGAGTTGGAAATAATTTTGAACCCATTTCCTGGGAGCAAGCCTACAAGGAGATTTCAGAGAAGATCAATTTGATTCTTATGGATAAAGGTCCCCAAAGCCTCTTCTGGGTTAATTATCCTCAATCGAATCATCAATACGCATTAAGGTTGATGCATTCCCTTGGGAGCCCCCACTACTTTACTCATGGTTCAACCTGTTACACGGCAAGAAACGCAGGCTGGGTGACGACGGTAGGGGCGCTCCCTTCCAATGATCTCTGCAATTCCCAATATATCTTGATCATCGGTCGGAACCCGGCAGGAGGGGTCAATCTGGGACAGGTAAAGGGAATTGTTGAGGCAAAAGGAAAAGGGGCAAAATTGGT
>CAYMTD010000358.1:0-3073 GCA_964393245.1 uncultured Syntrophaceae bacterium | reverse complement strand
GATGGGTTGGTTCGTCGATGGTGAACCCAGTCCGGGCGGCGTGGCGAATCACTCGGATCATCCGGACGGGGTCCTGCTGGAATCTCTCATCCGGATCGCCGATGGTCCGAATGATCCCTCGGTTAAGGTCGGCCATTCCACCGACATAGTCAATGATAGAAAAATCGGCGATATTGTAGAAGAGCCCATTGATGGTAATGTCCCGTCGGAGGGCATCCTCTGCCGGAGTACCAAAGCTGTCTCTTCGAATAATATTTCCTCCCTCCGTCTGAATCTCTTCGAATTCCGAGTGACTTCGAAAAGTCGAGACCTCAATAATCTTCCCGCCTTTGAAGAAGACATGGACCAATCGAAACCGACGACCGATGATCCGGCTATTTCTAAAGAGGCTGTTGATCTCATGGGGATGGGCATTCGTGGCGACATCAAAATCTTTTGGGATTCTACCCAAGAGGAGATCACGAACACTTCCCCCCACAAGATAGGCCAGGAACCCATGGCGGTGAAGGCGGTAGAGGACCTTTAATGCTTCTTCGTCGATCGCCTTTCTCGAGATGGGATGCTCGGACCTCGGAATAATGAGAGGTACTACTGACTTAGACTTATCGGTTCTGGAGTGCAAGCTCTGATCCATTGAGCGTTTACGCCGCCGAGATCACGCAGATATGGGGCGTGAAAATTATAACAGAATCAAATTCAAAAAACCTGTGATGAGAAAGATTTCTGGACTTTCTTAGAAATTTTCAAAGAATGACCTTGACAAACAACCGGGATCGTAAAAGAATGTTAATAAGAAGATTGAGAGGGATCCAACATGAAAATGCAAGAGGTGAGGGCTAAAGCGAAGGCGATGGGGCTGAAGAATACCTTCGGGCTGACGAAGACCGAGCTGATCCACATGATCCAGAGGGCCGAAGGGAATTTTGATTGTTTCGGAAGCGCCACGGATTACTGCGATCAATTTCAATGTTGCTTCAGAGAGGATTGTTTAAAACCCATCGATCAGTGATGCTCAATCCCCCCGATGATATCTTGTAGGGCGTGATCCCCCTGCCTACCGGCAGGCAGGCGATCGCGCCGTTGAACGGTGTGTTCGGGGAACGCACCCTATAGTCTGAGCGAATTTATTGGGTAATTGACTCGAAGAAAGGAGGATTCATTATGGCAAACAAAATCCAGTGGGAGACATCCCTCACGACGGCGAAGGCAAAAGCGAAGAAGGAGAAAAAATTGATTTTGATGGACTTTTATAACAATCTCTGAATTGGGTGCCAACAGCTGGCAGCTGTTGTTTATCCCGATTCAAATGTCTGTTCTGCTGTGGAGAAGAATTTTATCCCCCTTCAGATTGATTTCAATAAAGGGAAGGCCTTGGTAAAACGATATAGGGTGAAATGGACTCCTACGATCATCATCTTAGATACCGATGGCGATGAACAGCACCGATTTGTTGGGTTTTTGCCGGTGGAAGACTTCATTGCCCAGATCATCCTTGGAAAGGGGAAAGTCCAATTCAATCTTGACCATTTTGACCAGGCCATACAATGCTTCCAGGAGATTCTGGTTCAGTATCCCAAAACAGATGCTGCTCCTGAAGCTCAATACTACCTGGGGGTTACCAAATATAAGGCGAGCCATGATCCAAAGGAATTGAAGTTGGGATTAGAAGTGCTTCAAAGGGATTATCCTCAGAGCGAGTGGACAAAGAAAGCCCAGGTTTATGCCCTCATTCCTGGATGAATGGATCGTTAATGATTATTCGTAAAGGGCTTAGCGATTTAAAGGAAGGTGTCAGAAGAAAAGGGCGGAAGTGACGGCGTGGCACCGACAGGCGGTGCTAACCAGAATGAGCCTTCCCGAACGTTTCAATTTCTTGACATCCTCTAATAAACTGAGCAGATCGTCTAACCGATACCCCCCGACCCCTGGCGATAACTGCTTGCTGATTATGACTTTTGATTCAAACGGCCCTTTTAAATCCCTCAGAATTTGGTAAAGGGGTTTCTCCCGCTTCTTCCTTGTCACTGCGCAATACCGGGCGGGCCCGAGGCAATCTTCAGGACATCGAAAGTCGGCCAGGCTTGTGTAGAGATCGCCTCTCTTGCCTTTCACGGGATTTGGAAGGCCTAAGAGAGAAGGGACCTTCTCTCCCCTTGCACCAAATGGTTTCAGACGCAGCAGAATGAATTCAAAAGCAAGGTGGAAAGGGACGCAGGGGATGACGTAACTGTTCCTTTTGCCCTCCGAGACAAAATGATTGAGATAAGACAACCCATCGTCCACAACGGTTTCAATGGGAAGCTGAGAAAGCCTTTTAACCGCCTCAGGTTTCTTGTCAACGGCGATGATCTTGGAACGAGGGTCTTTCTTAAGCAGTTGCTCTGCTGCCCGCCTTCCAAAATAGCCACTTCCGATAATGAGGTAGGAATCCTTATTCCTCAACGCCTTTCTCGGTATACCCCCAGCTCTTATGAATATATTCCTTATAGGCGTCCGCATCCATAAGGTTGGCCAGATCGTGAATGTTCCTCATACGAAGAACGATCATCCACCCTCCCCCATATGGCTCATCATTAATTAGATTTATATGATGTGCCAACTTATTATTTTTTTTGATGATCGTTCCACCGACAGGAGAATTGAGTTCAAAGGAGACTTTGGATGTCTCAAGGGTTCCAAAGAGTCCCTGTGGTTCAACCTCTGAACCGTCCTCAAAGAGGTCAATATGCAATAAGTCTCCTAACCAAGATTGAGCGAAATCCGTGATCCCAATGATCCCCCTCTCTCCATCCATCCTCAACCAGGTGTGGTCTTCGCTGTACTTCAAATCTCTTGGGATGACCACTGGAGTGTCCCTTTCATTAGGTTACCGTCTTTTGAGCTTGTTCATAGCTCGAAACAATACACCTTTGCTCAGGGGCGAACTGTTAAAACCAGTCTCTCTAACCAGATCGGCCTCATCAAAGCCTGTTTGTTTAACCTAAATTGAGCGATTTATTATCCTAAATGTAGCCGCACCCTTTAGGTTGCGTGATTTTATCGGAAACGATTTCTCACCCAACGGGTGAGAGGA
>CAYMTD010000357.1:0-3076 GCA_964393245.1 uncultured Syntrophaceae bacterium | reverse complement strand
TCATGGGTTCGGGCCGATCAGATGAGAGATTATGTCAACAGGTTTCATGATAACGGAATTATCGTGGAAGGGGCATTCATCTTTGGCCATGATGAAGACAGAAAAGATATCTTTCGTAGAACCGTCGATTTCATCCAGGAGACAGGGATCCAGGTTCCGGTCTTTGGCATCCTCACGCCCTATCCGGCGACGAGGTTGAGGGCCAGGCTTGAGAAAGAAGGGAGATTGCTGACGGAAGCTAAAGACTGGAGGCGATACGACGGTTCCCATGTTTTGTTCAAGCCCATCCACATGACCCCGGAGGAACTTGAGGAGGGTTTTCTCTGGGCAAGGAAATATTGTGCGGCGCCGCGAACGATCTTTGGCCGAATCTTCCGCGCGCCGAAGGATCACTGGCTGACTGCGCTTGGCCTGAACTTTTCAATGAGGGGAGGGAGGATGCGCCAAATCAAAGAACGCTGGCCCCGCTCCAAAGGAAGACTCGTAAGACCCGGGACCTGGTAACGGCTGTATATGTGATGTGGAATGGACACCTGAGGTTCAAAGGATGGTCCTCGGCCGAATTCTTTGGGAACGGGGGGAACCGGGAGCCTATTTCTTGAACCCTGCGATCTCTCCTTTGACCACAATCTCCATGGACCTGTCAAATCTGGAAATCATCTCTTGTCTCCACTTTTCATCGATGGAGATGGCCTGGGAAGCTATCCTTTCACAGTAACCGCAGCGGTCACAATCCATGTGGAAACAATCGATTTTCTTGAAATAGTCGAGGAAACCATTCAGCTTTGAATTGTCGATCGTAACCTTTTCCGGAAAAGGTTCCCGAAGAACTGCCATCACCTCTTCCATCTTCTCAGGCTCAATGAGATCCGTTCTTTGGATCACCTCCAGATCGGGTGTCAAGAAGGCTCCTTGCTGGGGGAGGGTTAAGAGCTTCACCAGATTTCCAGGGTAACTTTTCTTCTCATAGGCATTGACAATCTGAATCAAACTCTCTGTGCCTCTAAACCTCTCAACGAGTTTCAGACAGTCTATTCCGATCCCTTCGTAATCCGATACATCCTCAGGTCGGATCCAACGAGCCTTAATTAGCTCAGCGGGGTGCAACAGCTTCAGACGCTGGCAGGCGAGCTTACAGTAGTCCGGAGCAAAGCCGCCACAGGGATGATCCTCCTGCGACCCATGAGAAACCATGTTCCGGTGGTGAAGATCGAGAGGACATTGAAAGAGGCAACAGTGATTGGCAATCAGCTCAAGTTCACAATCGACTGATTCACGGATAAGGTGAAGGATTTCGAAATTACGGCCAATGGCTTCAGGGAGGATGATCTTATCCGCCCCCATCTCTTCCCAGAATTTTGCAAGAGAGACGTTCTGGACACGGGCGAAAGAAGAGACACAGACTCTCAGATGTGGGAATTCTTTCCTGACCATCTCAAGAAGGAAGGGCAGGGTAACGGTGACCATGTCGGTACCGGTCGAGGAGATCCATTCCAGGTGCTTCATGATCTTCTCATATCCCTTCTTAGTAAACTCGAGATTATCAAAGCAGGTCGCGTTGATCAGGTAATTGAAACTGACCCCTTTCTTCCGGGCCTCAGAGATAAAGGAGGTGACCTCTTTCTTACCCACTTTGGGAATGAACATGGCCATCCTTCCCCCTCCCAGGGGGTCGTTCCACATCTGCCCATAGAGGCTCTCCACAGAGGTTCCCTTCAGTCTCTCTAATAATCCTAAATCCCAGTTTGCAGCTACGGAGTAACGCATCGCTGACATTTCTTTCCTATCTTCCTCCTATCTCATCTTTTTTCTCAATATCGCACCAGCGAAGCAGAGAAGCCAGTGGAGAAATCCCATCATGATGCCACATCATCGTGGGAACGGACATCTTCCCGGGGGAGGTAATGCGGGCCACTCCAAGCTCTCCCAATCTTTTGATGAACTCCTTTTCGCGCTCATCCCCTATGGCCACCGCAGCGTTTTGAAGAAAAGGGCCAATCGATTCTACGACAGGGGGGATGTGAAAGATGTCTTCCACACCGTAGATCCTGATGAAGCGATTCAATGGGGAGGGAGAAAAAATCCCTGGATTCTTTTCATAAACGACCGTCCACTCGGTTCCGTGTCGGGAACTCAATAAAAGAACATCCTCGCCTTTTAATTCTCTCAATTCATACCTTGCCCTTAACTGATGGATGGCTGCTGCCTCTCCCGAAGAGATCCTTCCCCGAGGCATCTTCACATGGATGGCTTCCATGGCTTTTGCCAGGACCTCACAGAATGCCTTTGGGGAAACCGTTCCCCCTTCTTCGAGGTAGTAGACATGGGGAGCGAGACAGGCATGCTGATCGAACATGGAACAATCCTGTGCCACAGCGTGAGCCAGTTCCTCAAGCCCCTGATGATTCAGTCTTTTTCTGCCGATTACCCCGAAGCCAAGCTTATGGCCATGGACCAGGGCTTTGACTTTCCGAGGGATTTTTTCCAAAAGAGACGCACAAGTTTCGATCCCGCCGAAAAGGATGACTCCATCTGCCTGGCGGAAGGCTGCGGTCTCGATCTCTTCTTCCCCCCCTCGCCAGTAGAGAGCTGCCATAGACTTCACCATCTCTGGATCAATCTCTTCGATCGTCTTCAAATAGAGGGGAGCAAAGGTGGGCTCCCCGGTCGCACCCTTTCCAAGACAGGCTGCCTTCACGAGGGCGGACCTCATGAACAAGAGATGGGGCAGGGCCGGGATATTTTCTGAAAAGATGGAGACGATCAGTTGAGGTCCGTACGCACGCGTATATCCATTCAGCTCAGGCGAGAATTGAAAATCATCGAGGTACAGGGGGTTCTTGATCTCGGAGCAGAGAGCACGCCACATATCTTCTCCAAGAGAGCTTTCCATCTCCACGTCGATGCTCGCCTGCACGACCTCTCGCGAAAAACCCGTGATGACAGGGATGGTCTTAAGGGCGAGCTCCCGATAGGGATAACCTCTATCCAGCCACTTCCGTGAGGCTTCGTCGAGGACATCGATAATTCTTTTGATCGGGAGGCGGGATAAATATATTTCTCTGCTCTTTTTAAG
>CAYMTD010000356.1:0-3077 GCA_964393245.1 uncultured Syntrophaceae bacterium | reverse complement strand
CAAACTGGATACGGGTATGTGCCTTTATCCAATATGTACGAATCTCTCATCTTTTTCTCCTGGGCCATCATTCTGATCTATCTGATTCTCGAATTCAGATACAGGCAGAAGATCATCGGCGTATTCGTCACGCCCTTTGCCTTCCTTGCCATTGCCCTCACGTCCATCATCCCGGGCGTTGATGCCAAGATCACCCCCTTGGTTCCAGCCCTCCAAAGCAATTGGCTGGCCATTCATGTCATTACCTGCTTCTTGGGCTATGCTTCGTTTGCCGTGTCGTTCGGCATCAGTGTTCTCTACCTGGCTCAGGATAGAAGAGACGGCGAGAAAAAAGAAGGGCCAAAGTGGCTACCTTCCCCCTCCGTCCTTGACGAGATCAACTATAGGTCTGTGGTTATAGGTTTTCCAATGTTGACCTTGGGAATTGTCACGGGGGCGGCCTGGGCTAATTATGCCTGGGGAAGCTACTGGAGTTGGGACCCAAAAGAAACCTGGTCTCTCATTACATGGTTCGTCTATGCTGCTTTCCTTCATGCCCGATTGACCAGGGACTGGAAAGGACGGAAGTCAGCCATTCTATCGATCGTTGGATTTTCCGCTGTTATCTTTACCTACTTCGGTGTCAACTACCTCATTTCAGGACTGCATAGTTATCTCTAATCAGCCTTCACCTCCCTGCACAGAATGTGCCCTAATACCGAAAAACGGTCAAAAACGTCATGCTGAACTTGTTTCAGCATCTGATAAGAATAAACCAGACCCTGAACCAAGCTCAGGGTGAAAAAAGAGGGTTTGTGAGACGGTCTCTTAGGAAGGGGGGCAACGGGGGATTCTACAACGTATAGAGTTCCTCATCGAACATGTGAACCCAGTTTTTCTTCAAGACCTGGATCGCTTCATCCATCTTATCGACCCCTACAATCAAGACCGTCCTCTCCCCTGTCCCAAGACAGGTGTAAAGGTAGTTCACATTAATGGAGACCTCTTTGAGGGGTTTCAAAATGGCATTCAATCCCCCCGGGTGGTTGGGAGCCTCCACAGCCAAGACATCGGTCGTTTTGATCGAGTAACCATGGCTTCTTAAGACATTGACAGCCTTTTCAGGGTCGCTGGCGACAAACCGAACCGCGCTGATGTCTGCTGTATCAGCCACACTTAAGGCAATAATATTGATTCCATTTTCACCGAGATACTCGCTCACTTCGGAGAGCTTTCCAGGAACGTTTTCCAGACTGACAGAAATCTGTTTTACGGGCATCAATCCCTCCCCCTTCATTCCAAGTAGTTATAACCTAATAGTAAAGCGGATTTGTTTAATTTTAAGATGGCTGGGTTGCGATTCCCGAAGGTGTCCTTGAGAACGCGGTTCATCGTCTCCAAAGAGACCAGCGCGGATTTCTTGATGAAAGCTCCCAACATGATTATGTTGGTCACCTTGTTCGCCTTCAACTGCTTGGCAAGGTCATTGACCGGGATCTCGAAAATCTCCAGATCGCCCCGAATGGGCCTCGACTCGATCATGCTCGAATTTAAAAAGAGGGTTCCGCCTGACTGCACCTGGTTCTGGAACCTGAAGAGAGAGGGGTTATTCATCAGAACGGCAAACTCTGGTTCCGAGGCAACCGGAGAGGCGATCTCTTCCGTGGATAGGACCACGGTGCAGTTCGCCGTTCCTCCTCTCACCTCCGCTCCGTAAGAGGGTAAGCAGGTGACATTCTTCCCTTCGTACATTCCTCCAGTGGCAAGGAGATAGCCCATCATGATCACTCCTTGTCCACCGAATCCGGAAAAAATGGTTTTAATGAGCATCCTTCTTCACTCCGGTAAGATCTTTCAAAACGCCGAGAGGGAAATGGACAGCCATCACTTCATCAATCCACTTGCAAGCCTCCAGGGGGGCCATTTTCCAGTTGGTGGGGCACGGGGACAGCACCTCGACCAAGGAAAATCCCAACCCATCCATTTGGACGCGAAAGGCCTTTGCAATCGCTTTCTTCGTCTTTAAGATGTTCGCAGGGCTATTCACCGCCGTCCTCTCGATATAAGCGCTCCCCCTGGCAATAGCCAGCATCTCGCTCAGATTGATTGGGAACCCGTCCCGCCTCTCTCTCCTACCCCCGGGAGAGGTGGTCGTGTTCTGGCCCAAGATCGTGGTGGGAGCCATCTGGCCCCCCGTCATTCCATACACCCCGTTGTTGACGAAGATGGTGGTGATGTTCTCTCCTCGAGCCGCGGCGTGAATCGTTTCAGCCGTTCCGATGGCTGCAATATCCCCATCACCCTGGTAAGTGAAGACGATTCGATCCGGGAGCGCCCGCTTCATCCCTGTCGCCAGGGCTGCGGCCCTGCCATGTGACGCTTCTCCCATGTCGATATCGAAATAGTTGTAGGCCAAAACGGCACAACCAGCAGGGGGGACTCCGATGATCCGTTCCTGAAGGTCCATCTCATCGATGACCTCTCCGATGACGCGATGCAAGAGGCTATGTCCACATCCAGGACAGTAATGGAAAGGGGTCTTCTTGATCGATTTCGGTCTGGAATATACCTTTTTCATTTTTTCACGTCACAATTTCTTTTGATAATAGTAGCTGGAGATCACCCTGGAAATTTCCAGGGGGGTGAGGATGACACCTCCTGGCCTCCCGTAAAAGTGGACCTCTCCGCTTCCATTAAGAGCCAGCCTGACATCCTCGACCATCTGTCCCATATTCATCTCGAAAACAAAAAAATGTTTGATCTTCTTAGCCAGTTCTCTGAGTGCTTTCGATGGGAAAGGCCAGAGGGTGATCGGTCGGAGAAGTCCCACCTTAAGGCCTTCTCCTCTTACCCTTTTAATGGCCCCTTTGGCGATCCTGGCGGCAATCCCAAAGGCCACGACCACCATTTTAGCATCCTCAACGCACAAGGCTTCCCATTTCACTTCCTCTTTCGAGATTTTTTCATATTTCCTCATCAGCTTCCAGTTATGTTCTTCTTCCTCCGTGGGATCCAAAATGAGCGAGCGAATGAATCGACTGGGCCTTCCCTTGGCTCCGGTTAATGTCCAATCCTTATGAGGAAGTTTCTTGAGTTGG
>CAYMTD010000355.1:0-3087 GCA_964393245.1 uncultured Syntrophaceae bacterium | reverse complement strand
GGGCATAAGTGGAGAGCGATTCGACATAGCGTCTCTGCCCTTCTGCGAAAAGGGTGTCGAAGGCAAGGGTCGATTTGC
Organism: uncultured Syntrophaceae bacterium; assembly: GCA_964393245.1. Classification (GTDB taxonomy): domain Bacteria; phylum Desulfobacterota; class BSN033; order BSN033; family UBA1163; genus CAYMJV01. The sequence continues at coordinate 3,009 of CAYMTD010000355.1, read as the reverse complement.
CCGATCCAGAGACACCCGTAATTACCGTCATCTTCCCCCTCGGGATACGGCAGGTGACGTTCTTGAGGTTGTGTGATTTTGCGCCGATGATCTCGATAAAGTCATTCATTGAAGTTATTATAACACAATGAACTTTCTCCTCCATCATCACACCGTTATCTGTGGCAAGAGAGTGTGTTGTAACTACTGTTTTGTCACCCTGAACTTGGTTCAGGGTCTCGTAGTTGAATGATTTCATTGAGATGCTGAAACAAGTTCAGCATGACATTTCTTGCGAGACACTCTCCAAGGGGAAGGGCGAGAGGGATTTGAATTTCCAATTGGCAAATAGGGGGATTCCGTCATATACTTGATTGTAGTTCGGAGTAATGAGTAAGGAGTTCGGAGCGAATACGAAACGGAGAATTAAGATGTTTTGTAAAAATCTTTAAACTCCGAACTCAAAAACTTAGAATATGGCACTCGCGATCCAAGCAGAAGGAATCCACAAGACCTTCCGATCCGGTTGGAGGGGAAAGAATAAGAAGGTGGTGCTTAAAGGGATCGACCTCATGATCGAGCGAGGGGAGATCTTTGGCATTCTGGGCCCGAACGGGGCAGGAAAGACGACCCTTCTTTCCATCCTTTCCACCCTGCTGCTCCCGGATGAGGGGAGCGTCCGGGTGTTGGGGGTCGATGGGCTTCAGCATGGACACCGAATCAGAGAGAGGGTGAATATTTCGAGCGGGAATGCCAACTTCCTCTGGAGTTTGACGGTTCAAGAAAATCTTCATTTCTATGGGATGCTTTACGGTTTGGCCGGAAAAGGGAGGGACGACAAGGTCCGAAGCCTCATCTCACTTTTTAATCTGGAAGAGCATCGCAATGTTCCATTCGACCGGCTCTCCACCGGCATGAAACAGAGACTTTCTTTGGCAAAATCGCTTCTCAACGACCCTGAGGTCTTATTCTTGGATGAACCCACGGTGGGCCTTGATCCCAGCGTCTCCATCTGGATTCGGGATCAGATCCGATCCATTCAAAAAGAGAGGGGGATGACGGTTCTTTTGACTACCCATAACATGAGGGAGGCAGAATGCCTCTGTCATCGCATCGCCTTTCTTAAAGCAGGGGAGATCCTGATTACCGGAACAGCGGAGACTCTAAAGAAGATGGTTCGAATGGGCGATACGATTCGAATCGAATTCAAAGGGAAGATCTTGGAAGAAGAGGTGGCTCGGATCGACGGGGTAATCAACTACAGCATTCAGGATAATCTCTGTGAAGTCATTGTAGATGAAGGGGAAAAGAGATTGGGCCCCCTGATCGCTCTCTTCGCTCAGAGCCGCGCTCAGATTGCAAGGGTCTCTCTGGGACATACGGATTTGGAAGATGTCTTCATCGAATTTTCGAAAGAAACTGATTCAGATCTGGGCTTTTGTCTTTAAGAACTGGATCATGACGAAGCGGAACGTCTTCAGTCTCTTCGAGATCCTCTTCTGGCCTGTGGTGGGATTTCTGTCGGTAGGGCTTCTCACGAATTTCCTGAAGCTTGAAGCCAACATGTCTGGATTCATCCTGATCGGGATCATCTCCATGAGTGTCACCCAGGTCTGCCAGATCGATGTGGCCTACGTGCTCCTTTACGACCTCTGGTCAAAATCGATGAAGCACACGTTCATCGCGCCGGTGCATCCTTTCCAACTCATTCTGGGCTCATGGCTCATCGGCGTGTTTCGGTCATTTGTTGTTTTTCTCCTCCTCTCAATTCTCAGCAGCCTTGCCTTCGGGTTCGACTTTTTGCTCCCGGGAGGTGGCCCCCTCAGCCTTTTTCTTCTGGGCCTGTTTCTCATTTCAGCCCTGGTTGGGATGACCGTCTGTATTCTGGTTCTTCTCTTCGGGTATAAGGCGGACGTAGCTGCTTGGTCGATCAGCAGCCTGATGGCCCTGATTTGTGGCATCTACTATCCGATCACAATTCTACCCACTCCCCTTCCTGAGATTGCCAGGGCCATTCCGCTGACCTACTTTTTGGAATACTTTCGAACCTTCTACGGATTCGATGGAGAGATCAGGGGGCTTTTAGGATGGGGATTTGGCCTGACCACCTTCTATTTGATGATTGAAGCCTACCTTTTCAAAGCCGTTCTCGATCGGGCAAGAAAGAATGGCACCCTCATTAAACTTTCAGAATGATTTCCTCTTCCTCGAGTTTCAGTGGCTCTCCACAGTGATGACAGATCCATGCCTTTGCCGATACGGTTTTTCCGCAGGATTGACAGGAGCGGGTCAACTTCTTGGGGAGAAGATGAGCCGTTCGAAAGGGTGAGACCGCCTGCGCCTTTCTGCTCAAGGAATAGGTGAGGATCAGACCAAAGACCCAGACCGCGAGACCGAGGGAGAGAAACCCCAAGGATGATTGGATCGTCCCGATCACAAAGAAAGCATCGTAAAGCCAGTGAAGGGAAGTGGCCCAGATGAAGCCAATCCACAGCCAATGCCCTTGCCGCTCAAGCTTTGCTTTTCCGAGATAGTAACCTAAGATGGCAGAGAAGGAGACATGTCCCAGGTAAGACAGGATGGCCCGCACAAATCCCACAAAGAAACCGAACCCCAACATATACCCCACATTCTCGGCGGCAGCAAAGCCCAGAGCAGCAGAGATCATGTAGATCATTCCGTCCATTACTTCATTGAATTGGGGCGATCGGTAGGCGGTCAGGCGGACGGCAAGATATTTGAAGAATTCCTCCACCATGCCAACCCACAGAAATGCCACAAAAAGATTGGGAAGAGGGGAAAACTCGGAGAGATTTGAAACATTTACAAAAGATTCCAAGATCCCAGATGGAACGATCGCAAGCGCTCCCGCACCAAACGCCGAGAAGATGAGATGCTCCGGTTCCTTTTCATACTTATCCATCTTCCGAAACCGCTTCAGCCACAGGAGAGCAATTAGAAGAGAGAAAGCCAACGCGAAGATCAAAGGGCCTCCCACATTTTCTTGATCTTATCCTTGCTGATCTTGAG
>CAYMTD010000354.1:0-3107 GCA_964393245.1 uncultured Syntrophaceae bacterium | reverse complement strand
GCCAATGCGGGTGTGGTCATCTCAGCCTCTCACAATCCGTATTACGATAATGGCATCAAAATCTTTTCTCAGAACGGTTTCAAGCTCCCTGACGAGACGGAGGATCGCATCGAAGAGCTGATCCTTTCAAACCACCTCCATTCCCTCCGACCCACGGCCAGCGAAGTTGGAAAGGCTCACCGGATTGACGATGCGGTCGGAAGATATGTGGTCTTTCTGAAGAATACCTTCCCCAATCAATTCAACCTCGATGGGCTTCGGATCGTTTTGGACTGCGCGAACGGAGCCACCTATCGCGTGGCCCCAACCGTCCTTGAGGAATTGGGAGCAACGGTGATTCCGATCGGGGTTGAACCCGACGGAGAAAATATAAACGCCAATTGTGGAGCTTTGCACCCCGAGTTGGCAAGCCGTATGGTCCTTGAAAATCGGGCTGACATCGGAATGGCCCTCGATGGGGACGGAGATCGTATCGTCTTTGTCGATCGTCATGGAAAACAGGTAGATGGAGATCAAATCTTGGCCATCTGTGGTCTCGAAATGCTCTCAGAAAAGAAGTTGAAAAAGGACACTCTGGTCACCACCGTCATGAGTAATATGGGTCTGGATCGAGCCATGCATAGGGCTGGCGGGAAGCTGGTAAGAACTCAGGTGGGCGACCGTTATGTGGTCGAGGAAATGGTCCGGGGCGGTTACAATTTAGGAGGGGAGCAATCAGGCCATACCATCTTTTTGGATTGCAACACTACCGGCGATGGCATTCTCACAGCTCTTCAAGTTCTTGCTATCATGAAAAAGAAGGAGCGTCCCTTAGACGAACTGGCCAAGGTCATGGAACCCCTGCCTCAGGTTCTTTATAACGTAGAAGTTAGGGAAAAGAGAGAACTCTCTGAGTTTCCAGACATCAAAAAGAGGACAAGAGAAATTGAAAAGGCCCTGGATAACTGTGGAAGGCTCTTGATTCGCTACTCAGGAACGGAGCCCCTCCTCCGGATCATGATCGAAGGAGAGAATGAAGAAAAGCTCCATCGATTTGCTCAGGATCTGGTCGAACTGGTGAAGAAACATATTGGGAAAACATAGACTGGGTGACAGGGAGAAACGGAGACACGGAGACGCAGCGAAAGACAGAAACGGAGGCAGGGAGAAGGGAAGACGCGGAGATGTTTGAGATCACTGTGTCACCCCCTCTCTGCGTCTTTCCTGTCACCGCGTCACCCATTCACCGTGTCACCGAGTCATTCCTTTAGAGGAGACTTATCATGTCGAGACTGGGTGTCAACATTGATCACGTTGCTACGCTGAGACAGGCGCGTGGAGTAATGTACCCTGATCCTGTTACGGCTGCTGGCATCGTGGAATTGGCTGGAGCGGACGGTATTGTCTGTCATCTTCGGGAAGATCGACGCCACATTCAGGATCGCGATCTCCGCCTTCTTCGCGAGGTCATCCAGACGCGGCTCAATTTGGAAATGGCGGCTACGGAAGAAATGATTCGCATTGCCCTGGAGACCAAGCCGGACGTGGTCACTCTCGTCCCCGAAAAGAGAGAGGAGCTGACCACGGAGGGAGGCCTCAACGTAATCAAATCATTCCAACCTCTGAAAAAGGCTGTGCAGCGGCTGCAAAAGGGAGGAATCCCGGTCAGCCTCTTTGTCGACCCTCGAAAGGATCAGATCAAAGCCTCAGAGGAAGTGGGTGCCAATGCAATTGAAATCCATACGGGTCACTATTGCGATGCCAAAACCCAGTCGGAGGCGGATGACGAGCTGAAAAAGATTCTCGACGCCGTAAGCGAGGCTTCCCGATCTGACCTTCAAATTGCCGCCGGCCACGGCCTCAACTACGTCAATGTCAGTAGAATCGCTGAGATCAAAGAAATCGAAGAATTGAACATCGGACACAGCATCATTGCCCGCGCTGTATTGGTGGGTCTCGATCGAGCCGTTCGCGAGATGATCGCGTTGATTAAATAAAATGCGGATTGCAGATTGCGGAATGCGGGATCATCAGGGCTAAAGCCCTGAGTTACGTAACTCAGTCCTTCAGGACTGAATTCCGAAATCCGCACTCCGCACTCCGCATTCCGAATTAGATATGATCTTCGGTACCGGCATCGACATCGTCAATATCGAAAGGATCGAGCAAGTCATGGCCCGCTGGGGAGATCTCTTTCTGGGCCGTGTATTTACGGAGAAGGAGATTTTCTGGTGCCAGCAACGGGGCCGTCCGTCGGAATGTTTTGCCGTCTTTTTTGCAGCTAAAGAGGCTTTTCTTAAGGCGATCGGAACCGGAATGCGAATGGGCATTCGATGGACGGATATTGAAGTGGAGCATGAACCCTCAGGAAAACCTCATCTTTCCTTCCGTCGAAAGGCAAAGGAGCTTCTCGAGAACAACCGGATTCAAAGGACTTTTGTAACCCTTTCCCACGACCGACCTTGCGCCGTGGCCCATGTCATACTGGAAGGAAGAAATGATGAAGGTAGCGACCGCTGAACAGATGCAGGAATTAGATAGAAAAGCGATCGAGGCTTACCGGATTCCCGGCATTGTCTTGATGGAAAACGCAGGGAGAGGGGCTACGGAAGTCATCGCCAAAGCATTCCCAGACCTTCAAAAAATGAAGACCGCCATCATCGCTGGGAAGGGGAACAACGGAGGAGACGGTTTTGTGGTTGCCAGATATCTCCTGAATTCAGGGGTCCATGTGAAGGTCTACCTGCTCGCCGATCCCAAGGCCCTCCGCGGAGAGGCGGAAATCAACTCTCAAATCTTCTCGCAGATGAAAGGGGAGATCATCTCTGTCCCTTCTTCCAAAGATTACCAAAAAGTGAAAAAGGAATTGGAAAGGTTTGACCTCCTGATCGATGCCATTTTTGGTACAGGCCTCGATGCAGAGGTCCGAGGATATTATCGAGAAGTCATCGAACACCTCAACACCCTTCAGAAACCGATGGTGGCCATTGATATCCCATCCGGGTTGGATGCCAATTCAGGCAAGCCCCTCGGAACAGCCATCCGGGCCTCTCTGACGGTGACCTTTGGCCTTCCCAAGGTGGGACATCTCATGCCACCGGGACCGGAGTATGCAGGAGAGGTGAAAG
>CAYMTD010000353.1:0-3110 GCA_964393245.1 uncultured Syntrophaceae bacterium | reverse complement strand
TGGGCGGGTCCTGTTCCTTCTTTAAAACATTCCAGAAAGGTTTCGCTCCCCGTTCCGAACTGGCCTGTGCGGGGATCGATCTTTGCAAACTCAACCCCTTCGGGGATCGAGAAGTCCTGAACCGGTTTATCCTTCAGTATCTTAGACATAAACGTGACCCAGATCGGGGAGGCAGCGCGTGCCCCCGTCTCATTTTCTCCCAGAGATTTTTCATCATCAAATCCCACCCAGACCCCAGTAATGAATTCGGGCGTATATCCGATAAACCAGGCGTCGATGAATTGGTCGGTGGTCCCGGTTTTAGCTGCAACAGGCCTTTTAAGTGCTCTGGCCTTCCAACCGGTCCCATGTTGCACGACCCCTTCCAAAAGGTAGGTCATTAAGTAGGCTGTCTGGGGACTTAGAACTTGTTCCCCTTTGGGATCAGGCACTTTTTTAGGATAAAAAAAGGGAAGGTTTTCTTCGATGAGATTCCCATCGCTGTCCAAAATTTTCTTAATGAAAATGGGCCTGAAGGTCTTTCCTTGATTGGCAAACACCGCATAGGCGTTGGTCAATTCAAAGAGGGAGAGGCTTGAAGACCCAAGGGCCATGGAAAGGTCGTTTTGCAGGGGAGATGAGATCCCCATTTTTTTCGCATAGTCGATGATGGTGTTAAGCCCGATGTCCTCGGCAATCTTAACGGTAACGACATTGACCGAATGGGTCAAGGCATTTCGAAAGGTGATTGGCCCCAAGAATTTTTCCCCATAATTTTTTGGTTTCCATCTCTTCTCTCCCCATTCATAGATGGTGGGTGCATCTACGATGAGGGAGGCGGGGGTGTAGCCTCTATCTAATGCGGAGGCATAGACAATCGGTTTGAAAGCGGAACCGGTCTGTCGCCTGGCTTGAATGGCCCGATTGAACTGGCTTTTTCCAAAATCCCTTCCCCCTACCATTGCCTTAACATACCCAGAAGTTAAGTCGAAACAGAGAAGCGATCCTTCTGGGGCCATCGGTGCGTCCGCCGGTTCATATTTTTGCCGTTTCTCAATTTCTTTCAACCCGGATTCGACTGACTCCTGAGCCATTCTTTGAAAATTTAGATCGATCGTCGTATAGACCCGAAGGCCCTTCTTGTATAAGGCTTCTTTTCCGTACTTATCCTCCACATACTTTCTGACAACATCCACAAAATAGGGGGCCTTATCCATGAAAGAATTCTGTTTCTGCTTGAAAGTTAGGGGGGTCTGTAAGGCTCTTCCGAGTTGACCATCGGAGATGAAACCTATGTCAACCATTCGATAGAGGACATATTGTTGCCTTTTTTTAGCTTGATCCGGATGATTGAGAGGAGAATATTTGCTGGGGGCCTGGGGCAAGCCTGCGAGCAAGGCGGACTCTGCGAGATTGAGTTCTTCAATCGATTTTCCAAAATAATTCTCGGCTGCCGCAGCGACTCCGTACGCCCCATGGCCCAAATAAATCTGATTGAGATATAAGAAAAGGATTTCTTCTTTGGTAAGATTTTTTTCAATCCTGTAGGCTAAGATGGCCTCGCGGATCTTCCTTGCAAAACTCTTTTCCGGCGAGAGAAGAAGCGATTTGACCACCTGCTGGGTAATGGTGCTGCCCCCTTGGAGAATTTCTCCCGAAAAAATATTTCGGAATAGAGCCCTGAAGATGGCAAGATAGTCGAGCCCTTTATGTTGAAAAAACCTGGCATCCTCACCCGCCACGAAGGCTTGAATCAGATGATCGGGCATTCGATCGAGGGAGACGACCTCTCTCTTCTCCTGGAAAAATTCGGCAATGAGTTCTCCATCATCCGCATAGAAACGGGTGATCGTGGAGGGTTTATAGTTCCTTAAGGTTTCGATACTCGGGAGGCCGTAGGTGAAATAGAAGTAGGCCAAGATCCCAAATACAAAGACCACCGTAATCAGGATCATGACAACGGAGACCGAAATCTTAACCCATTTTTCAAAGCGATCCGATTTCATCGAAAGGTTGACGCTTCGTTTTGATCGAAGTCAGGCCCATTCGTCATCGAAAACGAAAAGATTGACTTCTTACGATACAGAATATAATAATTAACCTAATTTTTCAATTACCCGTCGCGTTTTCCCCCGCAGAGACTGTGGCGGAACAGGGAGGTCGCCCCCGACCGTCATGCTGAACTTGTTTCAGCATCCCTGCCTACCGACAGGCAGGTAATAGAGTCAAATACTTATGAGGCCCTGAACCAAGTTCAGGGTGACAAGAAAGGGGTTGCGACACGGTCACTCAAGAGGAGAAGGAGAAAAAGGAATACGGTATGAACGAAATCATGAAAGAGACCCTCTCCATACTTATCCCTGTTTTCAACGAGGAAGAGAACATCGTTCCTGTTTATGAGCGGCTAACCAAAGCACTTCAGAAAACAGGGAGGGCCTACGAAATCCTGTTTATCGACGACGGGAGTTCCGACGGATCTCTGGAGCTTCTCCTTGATATCACTCAAAAGAACCCAAATGTGAAGGTCATCAGTTTCTCTCGCAACTTTGGCCAGACGGCAGCTCTCAGCGCTGGAATTGATTTTTCAAGGGGAGAAATTCTCATCCCGATGGATGGGGACCTTCAGAATGACCCGGAAGACATCCTTTCCCTGCTCCAGAAAATTGAAGAGGGGTATGAGGTTGTGAGCGGATGGCGAAAAGACCGGAAAGATGCGTTCTTCAGCCGGCGGTTGCCCTCGATGATTGCGAATAAGATAATTTCGCTCATCAGCGGGGTGCACCTGCACGATTATGGATGCACCCTCAAAGCCTATAGGCGCGATATTCTGAAGAACATTCGCCTCTATGGTGAAATGCACCGGTTTATTCCCATTTATGCTCACTGGATTGGAGCAAGGGTTGCCGAGATTCCTGTGAACCATTTTCCAAGGAGATCCGGATCGTCGAAGTATGGGATGAGCAGGGTGGTGAAAGTCATTTTAGACCTCATGGTGGTAAAGTTCTTGCTTTCCTATTCCCAGAAGCCCATTTATGTTTTTGGGGGGATGGGCCTTTTGATGATTTTCGGTTCCTTTCTTTCGGGGCTCTATGCGCTTTACTTGAAATTCTTCAAAGGAACCTCCTTCATTC
>CAYMTD010000352.1:0-3130 GCA_964393245.1 uncultured Syntrophaceae bacterium | reverse complement strand
ATCTTTCAAGTGTTGAGACCGATCTACGAAGCTTAGAGACCAAACCCTTCAAAGTCCTGACATCCCTGCCCAATGGGAGAGAGATCTTTTTGGTCTCCCTTCTCGCCAAACGTGAAATTTCTGATTTGATGATCCCTTCCAATTTACCCATATTTCCCCCTTTCTCCATTCGTAAGTGTCAGACCAATCCGTCTTAATTGCAGATTTAAGATTTTAGATTTGAGATTTTGGGTTTATGATTTTTCAATCCGCAATCTGAAATCTGCAATCTGAAATTTACTCAAAGATCTTCCCCGGATTCATGATGCCCTTTGGATCCAAGAGCTTCTTAATCTGCTTCATCAGCTTGAGGCTTTCCCCATGTTCTCTTCCCATAAACTTCTTCTTCCCGATTCCAATGCCATGTTCCCCGGTTGCTGTTCCACCCTTCTCCAGTGCAAAAGTGACAATCTCCTCTCCAGCCTCCTCAACCCTCTTCAGCTCTTTTTCGTCTCCGGTGACCCCAAGAATCTCCATATGGAGATTCCCGCTTCCGGCATGGCCAAAGGCATACCCCTTCAGTCCCCTCCTATTCAAAACATTCTGGCCCCATTCGACCATTTCAGAATACCGTGAAATCGGGACAGCTGTATCGATCACTAACGACGAAGTGCCGGGATTATTCACCTTGATCGCATCGTGAACCTCGTGACGAGCCTCCCAGAGGCGGTTCCGTTCTTCTCTCCCAATGCCTGCTTCAAACCTAAGGGAGTGATGATCGGCGCAGATTTCCTTCACCACTTCTAAATCCTCTTTCAAGGCCACAGGGCTCGTTCCTTGAAACTCAATGAAAAGGGTAGGCCTTTCCTCTAACGAAAGCTTCTTATAGGCGTTAACTACTTGAATGGTTGGAACATCGAGCAGTTCCAGAGCTGCCGGTGATAGGCCAGAACGCATGATCATCGAGACAGTATCGGTGGCCTCGCGAACGGTGTTGAATTGAACCACGGCCGCCATGAACGCTGCAGGAAGTCCCATCAATCGAAGCGTAACCTCTGTGACGACACCCAGCGTCCCCTCCGAACCGACAAAGAGACGGCAGAGATCATAGCCTGACGAACTCTTCATGGCATTCGTTCCGGGGCGGATGATCTCTCCCGAAGGAAGCACAATCACCATGTTGAGCACAAAATCTTTGGTGGAGCCGTACTTGATGGTTCGAATCCCGCTGGCATTATTCCCAATCATCCCTCCGATGGTCGCCGAGGCTCCGGGATCCGGAGGGAAAAAGAGACCATATCGGGACAGGTACTGATTCAGCTCCTTATCCATGACGCCTGCTTCCACACGAACTTGGAGATCTTCTGTCCTCAGTTCCAGAATATGATTCATCTGTTGAAGGCTCAGAACAATGCCTCCTTCCACCGGAATCGGGTTACCCTCGACGCTCGTCCCTGCCCCCCAGGGCGTTACGGGAATCCGATTCCTGTTCGCCAATTTGAGAATTCTGCTGATCTCCTCTGCGCTCAGCGGCCAGACCACCACATCCGGCCTTCGCTTAGGATGAAATGATTCATCTTTCCCATGGAGATCGAGAACGGATTCACCTGTAGATATCCTTGCTGGATTGACAATCTTGCGGATGAGCGCCAGTTCTCTTTCTGTAACCTGTCCGTATGCCATCAGAGCCTTGTCAGCCTGTTAATGCTTTCTCCATCTTGGAAACCAGATCCTTCGACCTCTCGATCTTTCCTCTCATTCGGACCAACCCATTTCGATTGATTTCCATCCTTTTCTGAAGCGACGCGATCTCTTCCCCTGTTCTTTTCTCCGAAGGTGTCCCCGTGGACTGGAGCTGAGCCAATATTCTTTCGGGCCGTTGGATCCTCTTCACATCACCCTCCGTGACGTGAAGATCCACTTTCATCTCCTCGAAAGCCCGCTTCAAACCTCGGTAAGAAACTTCTTCCTTTCCATCTCGCTCAGAATATTTGACCGCTTTCTCCATCACCATTTTAGCCTTCCGCAAAGCAAGCTTTCGGTGATGGACCATCCATTCCATGAGCGCTGTTGCGCCGACAAACCCTTCCTGGGCCTGTTCCAACATCTGAGTTTCGTTGACGTGAAGCAGTCGAATCACATCGGCCATAACGGTGAGGGCAGGTCTCGTTTCTTCAATCAGATCCATGATCCAGTACTTTGTCCATTGGGTATCCCGATTATACCCCATGAAGAGAGCTTTGCCGACAGAAAGGAGGCTCACCACCACACCATGGACAAAGGACGTCTTTGCCTTGATGACCTCTAAGGTACAGGGATTTCGCTTCTGAGGCATGATGGAGCTTCCGGTGCAATGACGATCGTCCAAACGGATCATATCAAATTCCCGAGTGGACAAAAGGATAAGGGTTTGGGCCATTGTCGAAAGGTGATCCATCATCACCGCAACCGCATAGGCCAGTTCTGCCTCGGCTTCCCATCGTTGGGTGATCGGGTCAGTGACATTCTCCGAAGGACCATCAAATCCGAGAAGCCTGGACGTCAACTGTCGATCCAGATTGAAGGAGGTGCCATATCCGGCTGCGGCTCCCAGGGGGTTCTTGTTAAACAGATCAAACCAGTGAATCATTCTCTGAACATCCCTCTGCAATGCCTCACCAAAAGAAAGGAGAAGATGACCGAACGTCGTCGCCACGGCGCGCTGGTGATGCGTGTAGCCGGGCATGACTGTTGAGCGGTATTGCCCTGCCCTCTGAACCAGGGACCCGATCAGAGAAAGCAACCCCTCGACAAACGCCAAGACTTCATCTCGCAAATAGAGGCGCATATCGAGGACGATCTGGTCATTCCGGCTTCTTCCCGTATGGACCTTTCCTCCGGATTCCATCCCCAGTCGTTCGATAAGAAAGCCTTCAATGTTGGAATGGACATCCTCTTTCGAGGGATCGAGTTTAAACCTTCCCTTTCGAAACAGGGCTTCCACTTCCTTCAATCCTCTCAGAATTTTTCGCGCGTCTTGTTTTGAAACGATACCCTGACGGCAGAGCATGATCACATGGGCGCGATTTCCCCAGAGATCATAGGGGACCAATATTTCATCACAGGCTGGAAGGGCTTTCACATCTCTTCCCGAAAGAAAATCGACCATCTC
>CAYMTD010000351.1:0-3131 GCA_964393245.1 uncultured Syntrophaceae bacterium | reverse complement strand
AACAGGCATTGGAGCTGAGACCGGATGTCATTGCCACGGCCTGCCCTTACTGTCTTACCATGTTAGGCGACGGACTCAAGACCAAGGGAATGGAAGGGACAGTGAAGTCCCTCGACATAGCAGAGCTTCTGGAAAAGTCCCTTGCCGAATGACCCATCATGTCCTGAAATAAGAATTGAAAAACCGGTCTTTCTATCTTATACATGCATTAGAGGTTGAATCCGATGAAACTGGAGGAATTCATGTCCGACTACATCAAGGATCTGATACAAATCGTGGGTGAAAAGAATGTGAGGACCGATCTGCCTGAACGGCTTTGCTACTCCCGGGACCTCTCCGTCCATGAAGCTGTTCCAGATGTCATTGTCTTCGCAGAAAAGACCGAAGACGTCTCTAAGATCCTCAGTCTGGCCAATAAAGAAAAGATCCCCGTGACACCTCGAGGGTCGGGGACAAGCGCCGTGGGTGGCGCGTTGGCAGCAAAGGGGGGTATCTTGCTCGACCTGAGCAGAATGGATAAAATCCTCGAGATCGAAAAAGAGAATGGATTCGTCACGGTCGAACCAGGCGTGATTTGTAACGTCCTCAATGCAGCCCTTGCCCCTTCGCACTTCTTCCCGCCTGATCCGGGAAGTGCGAACCTGGCCACGTTGGGAGGAATGGTTTCAACCAACGCCAGCGGAAATCGAGCGGTTAAATATGGAACGACCAAAAATTATGTGCTGGGGTTGGAGGTCGTGCTGGCTGATGGACGCATCATCCATACCGGATCTGTCCTGGGGAAGACTTCTTCGGGATACGATCTGACTCAGCTCTTTACCAATGCAGAAGGGACGCTTGGCGTCATCACAAAGATTATCTTAAAGATCCTGCCCATGCCCGAATACATCGCCTTTGCTGAGGCCCGTTTCTCTTCCAGCTTAGATGCGGGAATGGCTGCCAGCGAGATTCTGACGTCAGGGATCGCCCTCTCTTCTTGTGAGATCCTGGATAAAGTGACGATCGATGTCGTCAATAAAGCCATGGGGCTCAACATCCCCAATGACGTCGGATGTCTCCTCTTTATTGAAATTGACGGCAACAAAAAGGCCGTTCAAGAAAATATCGAGAAAATCAATGCCATTTGTAAGGCCAACCATGGCATCGAGAACAGATGGGAGGATGATCCTGCGAAACGTCTTAAGATGTGGGCGGCCCGGCAGGGTGTGGTCGCCTCCCTGTCGAGAGTCGAGAGGGGATCAAGGATGCAATCCATTATGGACGACCCGGGAATACCCATCACCAAAATCCCAGAGGCCATTGTGGGAATCAACAAGATCTCAGAGAAACACCACATCCCCATCAATACCTTCGGTCATATCGGGGATGGAAATATTCACCCGATCATCATCTGCGACCCTCGTAACAAAGAGCAATGGAATGCCATCCGAGAGGCAGCGAAAGACTTGATCGACCTGACCCTTCGCCTCCGGGGAACGCTTACCGCAGAACACGGAACCGGAATGGCCAAATCTCCTTATATCAAAAGGGAGCTGGGAGAAACGCTGGAGGTCATGAAGCAAATCAAGAAAGCGCTTGACCCTAACAACATCCTCAATCCGGGAAAGATGGGCTTTGATGACTCCATCAAGGATATTTATGACCGTTTTGCCTTTCAGCCGCTTGTTGAAAAGCCCGGCGAGATTCAGAGTTTTGGCAAGGCATTGGACAACGAGATCATGGCTTGCATCATGTGTGGGTTTTGCCGGGCCGGGTGTCCGACATACGGAGAGACATCTCTGGAATCGATCAACGCCCGTGGAAGGGTCATCTTAGCCTATCATCTTCTCACCGGAAGGCTGGAGCCATCCAAGGAACTGGCGGATAGATTCTACAAGTGCACCACGTGCCTCAACTGTAATGCGGTTTGCCCTGCGGGTGTGAAGGTAGCTGACATCATCCAGGCGGCCCGGGCGAGGTTGGTCAGGGCCGGATATCTTCCGGCTGTCGATCAGACCCTGATGACGTCGATTGAGAAACATGGAAATCCATTCGGAGAAGCAACGGAAAAAAGGACAGAAATTTTCCCCCCCGAGGTTAAGCCAGGGGAGAAGGCAATGACCCTTCTCTATTTTGGGTGCGTCGCTTCTTACCAGGACATCAACATCATTCCGAGTGCGCTGAAAATCATGAAAGAAGCTGATGTCGATTTTACAACCCTTGGAAACATGGAGCATTGTTGCGGATATATCTCCTATCTGGTCGGCGATGAAAAAGAATTTGAATACAGCATCAACAAAAACATCGATCTTTTCAAAGACAGGGACTACAAAGAAATTGTCACCACATGTGCCGGATGTTACCGCACCTTCAAGGACCTATACCCTCATCATACCAAATTCGATGGGATCCATATTTATCATTTTGTAGAATATTTAGAAAAACTGATCACGGACCATCGGATCACGTTTAAGGATGGGCCCACCAAGGTGAAAGTGGCTTACCACGACCCGTGCGATATAGGGCGTCATATGAACACTTATGACCCGCCCCGGAATGTGATTGCGGCACTCCCTTCTGTTGAGCTGGTGGAGTTTCCTCAGAATAGAAACCTTGCCAGATGCTGCGGGGGCGGGGGGGGCTTGAAAGCCTTCGACACGGGTATGAGTCTGGAAATCGCCTACAAACGGATTCAGCAGGCAAGCAGCGTCGGAGCCGAGGTCGTCGTCTCCGCCTGTCCATCCTGTAAATCGAACCTGCAGGTGGCTGCGGCAAGGCTTCGAAAAGAGAAGAAGGGCCGCATCAAGGTGATGGATATCACGGAGCTGGTAGCCGAAGCCCTGGCCTAAAGAGCCCGACGCAGACCGAAAGTTAAAGTCCGTTTAGTTTCTTGAGTTTCTTGGGTTTATCGGGTTTATTGGGTTAACCCAAAAAACTCAATGAACTCAACAAACCCTAGCAAATGTTTTTCTTGCGCAACTTCCTCTATTTCGTGAGATAGTCTTCCCAGATCCTCTCAAACCGGTCAAACATCTCCTTCACTTCATAGAGGATGGACATCTCGTCCAAATAATCGTTGACAGAAGCGGCTAGAGAGCTTTCAACAAAACTCCGGCATTCCTTACCAGAGGGAGATGAGATCACCTCACAGC
>CAYMTD010000350.1:0-3134 GCA_964393245.1 uncultured Syntrophaceae bacterium | reverse complement strand
TTGCCGGCGTTCACCGCCTCGTCTATGGCATCTATGCCGGGGAGCTTCTCCTTGTTTCAGGATCGGAGGCCTTTGATGTGGGAGAAGCAGTACTCCTTGGACTCTCAACGGATAAGACCGACTATTCAGAGCCCAACGAGACTGTCAATGCGAAGGTGAGCCTCTATGCAGTCGGGTCGGCGACCCTTGAATTTTTCTTAGACTGGCAATCAGTAGCAAGCTTGGCGGTATCATCTTCTGGATTCAGTAGCATCCAATATCCCCTCTCCAATATCGCCCCTGGGCCTCATATCCTTAAGGCAGTCCTTAGAGCAGGAGGATTGACGTCAGCAAGGGAGACCACTTTCCTCTATGGAAGTGTGCTCCCGGATTTGATTGCCCAGATCTACAGGGATCGGACCATTGAACAATCGACCCTGAACCTCACCCTCATCGCCATCAATCAGGGAAAGAGCGATGCAGGACCTGCGAAGCTCAACCTCTATGAGGGCCAGGTCACACCGGAAAAACTCATTGCCACTTTCAACATCGAGGGCCTTTCGAAGAAAGGGGTCCAGACCCTTAGATATGGCCTCAATCTCCTCGGCAGGGCTGGGACTACTACCCTTTACGCCCTGATCGATCCGAACAATTCAGTGCACGAATTCAATGAGACCAATAATGAGAGCCAAATCACTTTTTCGGTGCCTGCGATCACCCTATCGACAACCCTTGAAAAGGATGTTTATCCCTTAGGAGAGACTGTGACAATTACAAGCCTGATCACTAACCTTTCAAGAGATCCGTTGGCCCATATTGTCCTAACCACTGCGATCAAGGATGGCTCCGGCCTTGAGGTATTCACCAATTCTCAACAAATTCCATCCATTGATGGAATGGAGACGATTAGAATCGATATCTCGTGGCCAACAGATCTGAATCTGCCAGAAGGTCTCTACAGCATCTCGCAGGCCATCGAAGGGAGCGACGCCAGGACAGAGAAGAGGATCGCTCTCAAACTGGATAAGGACTTTACAATAGAAGCGAGCCAAACAACAGACAAGATCGAAACAGGAGAGACAGTGCAGTACAATTTGATCCTTACACCTCTAAGAGGTTTTACAGGGGAGGTCAGCCTTTCCATCCAGGATTGCCCCACAGGGTTCACGGCTTCTTTCACTCCCAATCCTGTCATCCTTTCAAACGGAACAGCTCAAACCCTTCTCAGAATGATTCCAACAGGTCAGGTAAAGAGCGGGTTTTATTCTATAAAAGTCAATGCCAGTGGAGGAGGAAAAAGTCATGGCCTTATCCTCTGGTTAGCCCTGACAGACTTTCAGATGACCATTGCTCCAATCACTCAGACCATCACTCAACTGAGCGAGGCAACCTATACCATCACCCTTCACCCCATAAATGGCTTTGACAGTTCCGTTACCTTTGAGGTCGTTGGGGTTCCGAGGGGAATGAGGGCTAATCTCGGTACCAGTCAAGTCACTCTTCCCAAAGATGTCGCCCTGACTCTGACTACATCAAAATGGCTCCTTCCAGGTACTTATGACATATCTATCCGAGCGAAAGGAAAAGTGGTGGATCACGAAGCCACAGCCACTCTGATCGTTCATAAGAATCCTGCGCTCACGTCTGGGATTGTAACCGCACCAGGACCGATGAACAGCCCGACCATACGCACCTTCCATTTTGACGGAGAACTCGTCAATGAGTTTCAGGCTTTTGATTCGAGATCGAGTATCAGTATTGCATCGGGTGATGTAGACGGCGATGGGTTTGACGAGATCATTGCTGGGATGAGCTGGAAGCTTCACAGAGCCCCTGCCCTTCTGGGAATCTTCAAAAAGGACGGCACTTCGGTGGCCATCATAGAAACAGAGCACAGGAGCCGTTTTGGCCTCACTGTAGCTGCGGGTGATATCGATGGCGATTGGGTGGAAGATGTGGCTATGGGGTTTTATGCTTACCCGAGTCATAAAGAGGATGATGAGGACGACTTCAATAAATGCAAGGAGTTCCCGGCTAATTGTCATCATCTTTCGAGAGGGGTGGGTGGTGTAATGATTTTCCAGGTCATTGCTGAGAGATTAATCGACACAGGCGCTATCATCTATCCATACGAAAGTGAGCATTACCGAGGTACTCCGAATATCGCCCTGGGTGATGTCGATGGAGATGGGTTGCCGGAACTAATCACAGCGCCAGGTCCAGACCCCTGTGCACCCGCCAAGATCAAAGTCTTTAAGATCGATATGAAAGAGGGTATCGCGAGACGGAACATCACCTCCTTATTGGCTGAGTTTACAGTGGTCTTTGAGGGGAAGAAGGCAGGATTTGGCGCCAACATTGCCGCAGGCGACATAGATGGAGATGGCAAAGCTGAGATAATAATAGGTGCAGGTCCGGATCCGAGGAATCCGCCGATCGTTAAGGTCTACCGTGGAGACGGGACATTTACAGGAGTCCAATTTAGAGCTTATCCGGATTCCCATCATGAGAAAATCTTTAATCATGAAATCCTGCTGAAGAACAGGTTTGGGGTTTATGTAGCAGTTGGAGATATGGAGACGGACGGCATCTCTGAGATCATCACCGGCATGGGACCGGGTCCTCTAAACGAAGGATGGGTAAGGATCTTTAGAGGCGATGGCACACCCATTGGGAATGGGTTTCTCGCCTATCCGAAGAATATGAGGTTCGGAGTGAGGGTCTCGTCGGGATACATTGGGGAATAATTAGCGGGCCAGAAGATCAAGAAAATCTTTGGGAAGGCTCTTCGGGGTTCCATTCGAATCGAGGCAGACATGCTTTGTCTCGCCTTCGGCAATGAGATCTTCCTTCCCTTTATTGGCCCGAAGGATTTGGTATCCAAAGGTAATCATCCTCTTATTCAGCCCTTTCAGCCAGGTCCGTACGGTGATGAGCTCATCATATCGAGCCGAATTTCGATAATGGCAATGGACATCGGTGACAACAAGTCGATACCCCAAGGATTCGAGTTTAGAATAATTGAAACCTTTTCTCCGACAGAATTCGCCACGGCCCACCTCGAACCAGACCAGATAATTCGCATAGTAAGCTACGCCCATCTGGTCCGTCTCAGCATATCGCACTCGGATATCAACATCCACCGTGTCCTTCAT
>CAYMTD010000349.1:0-3140 GCA_964393245.1 uncultured Syntrophaceae bacterium | reverse complement strand
GACCTTTACGGATGTGGCTGTGGAAAATCCTTCATTCTTCACCAGGGCTGAAATGCTTGTACTTCCCCTTTCTTTTGCAGGACTTGGACTCATGACAATGTCCTTGTACGATACCGTTAGGTTCGGATCTGTTGAGCCCCTCACGGTAAGGTAGGTAAATGCCTGGTTATTTCCCTCCGAAAGCTCATCATATGAATTGAAGGGGTCTACATAGGTAGTTAGTTTAAGGTTTTTCCCCGCCTTGTTCGTCCTCCACGTAATTTCGTTGATAATGGTTGACCCTGCCGGAACATCCACAGTTGCTGTAGCAATATCAAATGCGTTTCCAGGCTCATCAATGTAATACTTAATCTGGACGTTGTAAGCATTGATCGTCCCTTTATTTCTGATTCTTGACGAGATCTTCACATCCTGAAATATATCGACAAGGTTCGGGGATACCGAAAAATCAGAAGGTAGGATCTCGAGATCATAAGTCGCTAAAGGATAAAGTATATTTAAGGCCGTATTATTTGACTCATTCGATTCCTTCACGAGATTTTCAGGGTCAAGCGATATGTAGAACCTATGCTCATTTCCGTCGTTGATGGTGACAGGAAAAGAAAGCGTCACAGAAGACTGTCCCGGAAACCCCCTAGTCTGCTGTGCAATCTTATTTGCCGCAGAGATCGTGCCTTCATAGAGTGCTACTTCTACTTGAGGAACATCCGTCCTTCCCAAATTCCATATGGTTGCATCAATGGTGATATTCGATGGGACTGTCGTGACAGAGGGCGGAGTGAAAATGATGTCATCTGTCTTTATGGATAAGTCCGGATCAATGGTTGCCTTCCAGACCGAGCTCACGGCGACCGCTGTCTGGTAGGAACTCCCATACCAGCTCCCGTCTGCTGATTGGAGATTAAGAATGTAATTCAATCCACGGCTGATCGCATCCGTTGAAACACCGAATTCTCTCAATGTCGAGATGGCGATCGCGGTATCGTAGATCGTGCTCGGACTGTTACCGAAGCCGCCATCAGGGTTCTGTCTCTGTAGCAACCAGGCGATCCCCCTTGAAATATGGTCGTCTAACGGATGACCCTTTCTGTATTGATTGAACGCAGAGAGCACATTTGCGGTGGACTGGATGCTACTGGCCTCATCCTCGTTTCCCCATCCACCATCGGCATTCTGCTCATGTGTTAGGTATTCAATCGCTTTGGATATGACGCTCGGGTCAGAATAACCTGCAACTGCCATGGCCCTGAGAGCAAAAGACGTATCGGTTGGATTGCTCATGTAGCCCCGGTTGCTTCCCCACCCTCCGTCTGAGTTCTGCCTCGAAAGTAGCTCGTCCGACAATGACTTCACATCCATCCCTGCGTTGGCAAAGGTTTCTATCTTTCTTGCAAGGTAATCCGTGTTTCCTGAATAAGTGGCTTCGAGCCAAAGAAGTCCCGTTGAAAAATTCTCCTTCGCAATGTCGAAATGCTTCAAAGCAAGGACTACCTCCGCCGTCTCCCTCTCTGCTGTCTGAGGCAGGTCTATCCAGTTTCCGTCCGATCTCTGGTTGCTCATGAGCCATCTAACGCCGTCCTCGATATCAGGTGGAAGCGCTCTGGGAGTAAATGGGGGGACAGGAATCCCGGGATTGGTTGGAATGTCTTCGGTGGACATCAAATCGGCGTCAATAATACCCTGACCATCGGTAAGAATGGAAAACCTCGTCACCCAGGCTCTCATAATAGTTTCGATTCCCTGGAGCTCACTCCCAGTGTAGGTGCCCGGGGCCGTAATAAGAATACATGCGGTTCTGAATATCTTCTGTGAATCTGAAGGACCGGGAATTCTCTCTCCTTCTGCTGCGAGGATGTCATCGATTGTAATCGTTCGAGGCGTTCCACTGATGGTAGCCCCTGGCGCGGGCAAGGTCGCGGGATCAATGGCTGGATTATCTATAAGGAGCATGGGCGAGACTTGAGACTTATCATAAAAACCCATCAAGTATAGATCGAGAGGACTGTGGTATCTTCTCGCGCCAACAGATGTGAATGTTCCGTTCCCATTGTCCTGCCATTGGTTGCCATAGAGAACCGACGCCCTCGAATCGAGCAAGAAGCTCCAATGAGTCCCGTCTCTCCCAAGAAGCGCATTGCTGATATTTCCGTCTTTATCCTTGAATTTTACATACGCACCCCACCGGTGAACTATTTCATGGCTGAGAAGATAACTGGTCTCCTCGAATCCGGGGTCAAGAGGATCAACAACTAATCCAGAGAGATTCCCCATGTCCACCACACCTTGAAGTTTCCCACCACTTCCAAAAAGGGCGGCGTCATCGAAGACATCTAAACCGATCCCCCTTACCTCATTTTTGACATGGTAATAGAAGGCCTTCGCCTCTGAATCAGGCATCTCGAAGTCGAAATTGGAGAAGATCACGAGAAAGTCATAAACGTCTTTGTGTGTTTTGAAGAACTCCTTGGCGATGATCTGCCTGGGGATATCATTGACGGAGCCATCAGGATTTTTGGCATCATAGTTTCCTGTCACCTCCATCACCGTAACATTGCCATAATCCCCGATTGTTTTTGCGGTAAAATCCTGGCTGAAGCATAGGCTCGAGATGCCTAACGAAAAGAAGATAGCAATCCAAATAAACGGAACTCCTCCTTTGCGCATTGTCCGCTCCGTATTCATCTCGGGTTCAAATTAACAGAAATGCCGAACTCTTATCTTTTCCCAACACGCAACCCGTAACAATCTATTTTGGTGCGTAGAGTATTGGCGGCTTATCTCCCGTTTTTCTAATTCTCTCGACTCTCTGCTTTCCGTTCTCAAACCTGATGATCACTGTCTCAGGACCTCTCTCTGTCCTCTCCTCGATCACAATCCTTCCCTCGACAATCTCGATCACCTTTCCATCTTTCCCAATGGGGTCTCCGACCCTGAGGATTTGCGTTCTCCCATCCGGCAACTTAATCATCGCCTTCTCGTCCTGCTCAATGATTCTTAGGATGTGAATGGACTCTACAGTCAAGTCCTGGGCTATTATTTCACCCCCTAAAACAGCAAAAACTAATAAGGCCAAAATTAAAATTGCAAATCTCATTGTATTCATCTTCTCCTTTTTCGTGGCTATCTAACCCTACGCTCTC
>CAYMTD010000348.1:0-3148 GCA_964393245.1 uncultured Syntrophaceae bacterium | reverse complement strand
GGTTTCTATTTGCTTCAAGGAAGGCCTTCTCCTCCCCCTCATCAAGGTATTTCAAAAGAGTATCGAGGAGAGTTGGGTCGCTCCCTCCGAAATCAATTCTATACCATTTGAAAATCATCGAAATGAAAACGGCCTTCTCTTCGGGGAGGATCTTGACTTGAGGGCTATTGATAAAGCTCATTGCCGCCAGCTCGAGCTGGGAGTCGACCTGTTCAGCTTCGTAGAAACCGATGGGCGGACACGACCTGGCCCCACAGACGAGAGCAAAATGGATTCGTGGATCCAGAGGGATGATGGCGAACTCGAGACGGGGGTCTCTTCCACGGAAAGGCCTCAGGAGACGGTAGGGATGTCTCCGGTTGCCCCGAAGGAGACCATGCTCGATTTCATTGAGAGAAAAACGAAATCCCCCGATCTCATAAGTGATCCGATCAAAAAATCCAGGATAATCCTTGACTGACCGTTCTAGCCCCAACTCGATCACACCGTGGATCACCGCCGTGTTATAGATATTGATCCAGAAGGCGAGCCTTTGTCCCCGATTTTTGAGAGAGCGAAGGTCGAAGGTCCGTAATGCCCTTGTCAGATCCCGGTAACGTTCAAACTCCTCAGGGCCACGAATGGACTTGTAACGGATCGCCCCCCTTTCAGTATCGATGAACTTTACCTTCAGGTCAGCCATCGCAAGGGTTAGTGCAACATCGATGGGCTGCTCTGTCAGAATCCCAGACGGAGTTCCCGCATTAAGGACAATAGGAGTTCGAAACCACATATCTCTTGTCCCTATTTTTTACACCAGGATGATTATTTCTGGACCCCTCGGCTGAGCCCAAGAGACCGCCCTCCCGAATCGAAGGGTAGGCATCTTCTTTGAATTATCTCAGAGGAGGGGTTCAAAATCAACCAAAAGGAAATCGGCTTTGGCATATCCTTTGATTTTGGTCCCTGGGGCCGACAAAATTCCCTTGTTTGGAAAGGAAAATTCTGATATCTATATTCATTGAGCGCGAAAAGCCGAATGTGGAGGGTAGAATAAAGGGAGGTGGTTCTTCATGATTACTGTTCCAGCCCATAAAGTGAGGCAATTCGGAGTCGATTTTTATCAAACATCTTTCACTTCGGGGGATATTCAAAAGCTGGTAAAGTTCGAAGTCTTAAGTTATGCGGGGGCAGAAGAGGAGAAGAGGAAAAAGAGGAAGCCGGCCAAGACCTCTGCCATCAACTGGGAGTTGCTCGAGAAGCGGATCGGGCAGAGTGAGGCGGCCTTCCAGAGGCCAATGATTCGAAAGAAGATACGAGAATTGGTTCAGTACTATCTCGATTGTAAAGAGTCCCAGAATCTGCCTGCCATTCCAGGGGCCGTGATCATGATCACGGAGAAGAAGCTAAACTTCTCCCCCATGGGGAAGAACCCCAACCTGGGAATGCTTCAGATCCCTGAAGAGGCTGGAATCCTTCGATGTCTCGATGGTCAACATCGCCTGCTTGCCCTCAGTGCCCAGATGGAAACGGATTTGGAGATCGATGTCCCAGCCGTTCTCTTCGATACGCTGGATGCTCGACAGACGGTTGAGCTTTTTGTGACCATCAATGCCAAGCATACGCGACTCAATCCCTCCCACCTCATCTCATTAGCCGGCCGAAGGCTTTATACGGATTCGTCTCAGGCCTTAGCCCATGACATCATCCGTACGCTGAACGAGGAGGAAAGTTCCCCTCTTCACGGTGAAATTAAGATCCTGGGTGTGGGAAAGGGCCGGGTCTCCCAGGCCTCCCTTGCAGAAGAGATGGTAGATCTTTTTGGCAACATCGAGAAGCTCGGGGGAGCAAACCGCTTCAAGGAATTTGAGCAGAATGGAAAGCGATTCTTTTTGAATTATTTTAAGGCCATTCTGGCAATTTTCCCGAAGGCCTGGGCCGGGCGGAAATACAGCATCAAGACGGGAGCCGCTCTTCGCGCCTTCATACGGGTGAGTCCCGATGTGATGGCTCGATCGAAGGAGTTAAAGAAGGACTCTTTTGATTACTTTGGCATCCGGGAGGCGATCAAACCCTGGGCCGATCGGATTGGAGAAACACGGTTTGAGACAGATGGAGAGTGGAAACAGAAATTGGCGGGGGGTACGCGGGGGACGGTCGACCTCCTCGCACGGGAGCTTCGAGATGCCATGAAGTAAAGGACATCGGCATTTAGATCCACAGCTACGACTATCGTATAGAGGAGGAGTTCGATTTTAAAAAACTGAAATAGAAATCAGGCTTTTGTCTTGAAGAGGAGAGCGGGGGTAGCCATGACAGAAGAAGAGAAAAGACTGACCGAAGAGGAATTTGTCATCCAGGCGATCAAGAAGTTGAGAAAAGACCCGTTTCGGGGAATCCACAGTGTCTACAGCGGGTTTAATGAAGCCTTTCGAAAGTATTTCGGGACCAATCCTGTGGAGGCGACCAACAGGCTGGCCGAGGAAGGAAAGATTGAGACGAGGGCATTCAAAGGAGGGGTGATGCTCTTTCTTCCTGGAGAGGCTCCACAAAGGCCCTCCGCAGAAGAAATCATCCAGTTGATCAACGAGGGGCATGCTTCCTCCCTCTCTGAAGAGGAGTTTGTTATCGAGGGGATAAGGAAACTGAGGAAAGAACCTTACCGGGGGATCCACAGTGTCTTCAGCGGGTTTAATGATGCCTTCCGGAAACATTTCAACAAAGACCCGATCGAAATTACGAGCAAAATGGCCGCAGAGGGAAAGATAGAGGTCACTCCGATCAAGAGCGGAAAAGGCGTCATGCTCTACCTTCCCGGAGAGGGCCCGAAAGGAAGAAAGACCGACGAGACCCTGAAGAAGATCTTGGGGTAATTGGCAAGAACTCCCCTTAAGGTGCATTCACGTGCCTGCTGGTAGGCAGAGGGAACGCCCACTTCTTATCGGACGAGGATAGAGAAATATGGAACTCGGAACAGTCTTATATCTCTCTCGGAAAGATGTTGAAACCGCCAATCTTCCTATGTGGGAAATTATCGATGCCCTGGAGGCAATATTCAAAGAGAAGGGCACCGGCCGCACCGAGATGCCCCCTAAGCCAGGAATCCACCCTCGCCCCGATGGTTTCATCCACGCCATGCCCGCCTATATTCCAAGCCTCCAGTCAGCCG
>CAYMTD010000347.1:0-3154 GCA_964393245.1 uncultured Syntrophaceae bacterium | reverse complement strand
TTCCTAATGAGGATTTTGAGGTAGAACATTATTCAAGAAACCTTTGTCTAAATGGCGAAGGACCTTTGCCCTCTTGGCTGCCCTTGGATCATGGGTGACCATGATGATGGTCTTTTTGAGCTCGGAATTCAGGCGCTCCATGAGCTCCAGAATCTCCTCTGCTGAAACCTTATCCAGGTCGCCCGTCGGTTCATCTGCAACCAGGAGAGTCGGATCTGTGACGATCGCCCGCGCGATGGCCACCCGCTGCTGTTCGCCACCGGAAAGTTCTTTGGGGTAATGATCCATCCGATGGGAGAGGTTGACGAGTTGCAGAGCCATCTCCGCGTGATCCATGCGTTCGCTTCTCGAGAGACTCGTGAGGTGCAGGGGGAGTTCGATATTCTCAAGGGCTGTAAGCACCGGGATCAGGTTATAGAACTGGAAGATAAAGCCAACGTGGGTGGCCCGCCACCGAGCCAGCTCAATCTCTGAAAGGGAGGTGATCTCGATTCCGCCGACCCGGATCGAACCCTGATCGGCCCGGTCAATCCCTGCGATCAGATTCAGAAGGGTGGTCTTCCCTGAACCGGAAGGCCCCATGAGCGCAAGAAATTCGACCTTCCCGATATCAAAAGTGATATCGTTCAACACCGGCACGATCTGACTGCCCCGACGATAGGACTTGTACAAATTCCTGATTTCGACGATAGGCGTCTCACCATTCATATCACTTTTCGGCCATCTTTATTCGGGACCCATTTCTCAATCGATTCGGAGCCTTCACCACGACTCTCTCCCCAGCGCTCACGCCCTCCAGGATTTCAATCATATCCCCTAATTCTTCACCCAACGTCACCCTCCTCTCTGTTACTCGATTTCTGTCGACCACAAATACCGTATAGTTACTCCCATGGCTGATGAGAGCAGAACGGGCGAGAGCGGTTCGAGGCTTCTGCTCTCCGGTCTTGATCGGCCGGGAGAGAAAAGATACCTTAGCCCTCATCTCCGGTAGAATCCGAGGGTCTTTCTCGAGAAATCGAACTTTAACCATGATCGTAGCCTTTGTCCTGTCCGCCGTCGGGACAATGGTATGGACAATCCCTCGGAAACGGGAATCGGGCAAAGCGTCAAGCTGA
The DNA here is from genome assembly GCA_964393245.1 of uncultured Syntrophaceae bacterium. GTDB lineage: Bacteria > Desulfobacterota > BSN033 > BSN033 > UBA1163 > CAYMJV01. Next base: position 2,036 of record CAYMTD010000347.1, on the reverse strand, counting down.
ATTTCGCAAGGCTGACCCACCTTCACCAGTCCGAGATTGGTTTCCGAAACGTCTGCCTCCACCTGCAAAGAGTTCAGGTCGGCGATAGTAACGACCGCTGCCTTGGCATTGGCTGCCGCTCCCAGAGGAGTGACGATATCTCCAATATCAGCATCTTTTGTCAGAACCACGGCATCAAAAGGGGCTCGAATCAGTGTATATTCCAGATTCACATTCGCAGCCTGCAGGGCTGCGGAACTGGCCTTCAGGGCCGCCTCTGCAGCCGCCACCGAGGCTTGAGCTCGAAGATAACGTGATTCAGAAGTATCATATTGGGCTTTCGCAATAATCCCCTTTGCATAAAGCTCTTTATTTCGACTGAAAGCCAGCGTCGCCTCCTCCATCTCCGCTTTAGTTCCCTCGAGATTCGCACGGGCCAGGCTCAAATTTGCTTCCGCCTGGTTTCGTGCCGCAATCGCGTCTTCGTTTTCGAGACGCGCGATGATCTGCCCCTCTTTCACCCGGCTTCCCTCTTCCACCATCAGTTCCTCCAGGCGACTGGTAACCTTTGAGGCCACGGCCGCTTTCCGTTGGGCTACCACATAGCCGCTGGCGTTGAGCTGTGAAAGCGTCTGGGAGGGGTAGATCTGAGAAACGGTGACGACTTCGACAGGGACGGCGGGTGAAATGATCCCATTCAAATAGAGGACCGTAAGGATGATGAGAAGAAGAAAGACCGCGCCGAGGTAGAAAAATTTCTTCCGCCCGGCCGGTCGAAAGGCTCTGACCGATTTATCGATCTTCAATTTTGAAAGGTCTTCGTTAGCCATGGATGCAGCTCTTTCTAATATTAGAAACGAAGGGCATATCGATGAGCCAACTCAAAATATTTCTTCGCCCTTGTCAACGCCCCCTTTTTCTCCGACTCTAGAATATGGGGGTCATCTAACCGGAAGCTCTCCACTTTTCCACGAACATAGGCGCGGTAGCATTTATAAAAATCCAGCATTTCGAGCACCTCTTGGTCATCTGAGGTTTCAATATATCTCCGCATAAGATGCTCTGACAGGTCTTCTCTTCCATGGTAATCGAGATCCATAGCTAAGAAGCCAATATCCGCAGCCACATCCGTATATCGGAATCTGTCATTGAATTCAATGCAGTCGAAGATCGCAATCTCTTTCCCCCAGAAGATATGTTCTAACCGCAGATCTCCGTGGCAATCTCGAATCCGTTCGGAAGCAATCCTTTGATAGAACAAGGCGTCTCGGGTTCTGAAAAACTCATTCGTCCTTTTTTGGATCTCTTCGTACACGGATTTGGAAATCACCGCGTTGACGTACTTTCTTGTCTGATCAAAATTCTCATCCGTATCCTGCTTGACCCGTTCGGGTTTCGCAAAACTCTTGATATGCTCATTCGTTTCTGCGGAGGCATAGAAACGAGCCAGCCTTTCTGAGAGAACCCTGATCATCGTTCGATCCACCTGTCCTTTCTCAAGCAATTTATCGAGAAGCCATTCTTCCGGAATGCGTTTCATCTGTACGGCGTACTCCTCCACCTGACCTTTTCCATTGAATGAAATCCCGCCCGGGTCGAAGGTAATTGCCACCACTCCAAGGTACATATCTGAAGAGAGGCGTCGGTTCAATTTCACTTCCTGCTCGCAATAATATTTTCTCTTTTCGAGGGAGGTGAAATCGAGGAAACCGAAGTCGACCGGCTTCTTCACTTTATAGACATACGCGCCGGTCAGAAAAACGAGGGAGATATGAGTCTCAATGAATTCAACCTCACGAGGCTGATCCGGGTAGATGTTGGGATCGAGAAGTGCCTTTCGAAGAGAAGGAATGTCCATAAAGAATTTCGTTCAATGTCAAATTAGGGGTTCAAATGGGATGCCGAAACAAGTTCGCTATGACAAAAATGTCATTCTGAACTCGTTTCAGAATCTCTCTTTGAAATTTGCTACTTATTGATCCCTGTCACCTTTTCTCAATCTTCTTGATCTTCCACCCGGGGAGCGTGTCCTGTTCGGTATCGATGGTGAGGTGGAT
>CAYMTD010000346.1:0-3202 GCA_964393245.1 uncultured Syntrophaceae bacterium | reverse complement strand
TCGGAAGGACACAATCAAAAAGGTCAATCCCCAGCCTAACGGCCTCGAGAATATCCTCGGGGGGTCCGACCCCCATGAGATAATGGGGTGCATTCTCAGGGAGAAGAGGGGTGGTCCACGCGAGCACATCCAACATCGTCGATTTAGGCTCTCCCACACTGAGACCGCCGATGCCGTACCCGTCGAAATCCATCTCCACCAGAGATCGAGCACTTTCCTCTCTCAAGTCACGATACATGCCCCCCTGAACGATCCCAAAGAGCGCAGGACCCTCGTCCTCTTTCATCTGTAAACACCTGCTTGCCCAACGAGTCGTCAGGGTGGTCGAGGTTTTCACATAATCATACGAGGCTGGATAGGGGACACACTCGTCCAAGACCATGGCGATGTCCGCCCCGAGGGTTTTTTGGATGTCCATAACCTTCCCGGGGGTGAGAAAGTGAAGAGAACCATCCAGGTGAGACTGAAAGGTAACCCCTTCTTCTGAAATCTTTCGGAGACCGCCGAGGCTGTAAACCTGATACCCTCCGCTGTCCGTCAGGATGGGTCGCCCCCAATGGATGAATTTATGAAGGCCACCCAGTTTACCGATGGTCTCATGGCCTGGCCTGAGGTAAAGATGATAGGTGTTGCCCAGAATCGCCTCAACGCCGATTTCTACCAGTTCCTCGGGGGTGAGGGACTTAATCGTTCCCTGAGTTCCCACGGGCAAGAAGGCAGGGGTGGTAAATGAGCCATGGGCCGTTTCGATCTTCCCCAGACGGGCTCCTGAAGAGGGATCTTTCTTTGTTAGTTCAAACTTAAAAGGCATAATCTTTGCATTAGGTTGGAGGCAAAATCATTTGACCTAAAACCTCAAACCTCAAACCTCTAACATCATAGGATCAGCATGGCGTCGCCGTAGCTGTAAAACCGATACCTTTTCTCAATGGCTTCTTTGTATGCCTTCCTGATCAAGTCTTTTCCCGCGAAGGCGGAGACCAGCAGGATCAACGTCGATTTCGGGAGATGAAAATTGGTGACCAACCCATCGATCACACGAAACCGATAGGAGGGATAAATGAATAATGACGTCATTCCCTTTCCTGATTTGATTTTGTCCTTTCCGGTCGAAAATGATTCAAGCGCTCGTGTCGTGGTTGTTCCAACGACAATCACCCGGTCCCCTCTTTTTTTTGTCTCTTCAATCTCTCTAACGGTTTCTTCGGATATTTCAACCCATTCGGGTTCCATGACGTGGTTTTCGACATGCCTGACCTTAACCGGAGCGAAGGTCCCGATTCCGATATGAAGCGTGATCATGGTGGTCTTCACTCCTCGATCTCTTAGGGCTTGAAGCAGGGCTTGGGTGAAATGGAGGCCTGCGGTAGGGGCAGCAATCGATCCATCCCTTTCTGCAAAAATCGTCTGGTAGCGATCTCTATCCAAAGGCTCGTCCTCTCGCTTGATATAAGGAGGAAGCGGAATACGGCCGATCCTCTGGAGGACATCTGCGATGTCGTGTTGACTGGAGAAGGTAATCTCCCCTTTCCCGTCTCTGCCCACCTCCAGGTTTGCCTCGATGCCGTGGTCAAATCGGATCAAGGTCTTTTCCTTTATTTTACTGGCTCCTTTGACCAAGACCTTCCAGCCCCCCTGTCTTCCGTTCCAGAAGGGGAGCAAAAGCAGCTCACATCTGCCTCCAGTCTCTTTCTTCCCAACCAATCGCGCCGGGAGGACCCGGGTATTATTGAAAACAAGAAGGTCTCCGGGACGGAGATAATTCAAGATATTGGAAAATTGTTGATGCTCGATGGTGCCATGGCTTCGGTGAAGGACCATCAGGCGTGTTTCCCCTCTCTGGGGAGAGGGGTACTGGGCAATGAGAGACGGCGGGAGGGCATAATTGAATTCTTCAACGCTCGTACTTGCACTGGGTAAGGATAAATGGCCATTCGCGTTACGCATTGGGCAGGCTCTTTTTTGTTTTTTGTTTCAAACGTTTATTAAAATTAACAGACTCTGCTCAAATCTGCAAGCAAGAATTTGGCCTGACACATGATTTTCTTAAGGGTTGACATTTCAAGGTTCATCGTTTAATCTAAAAAATTATTTGGCAACTAAGCCAACAGAACGTTTCTGAAACTCTTGCCGAGTCGGCTGAAGGAAGAGGGAAAAGTGAAAAGGATCTCTTACAAAGACGCAGGAGTTGATATCGATAAAGGGAACACCTTCATCCAGGCCATTAAACCGATGGTGGAATCGACCTTTCGACCGGAGGTTTTGACGAAGATTGGTGGTTTTGCAGGGTGTGTTTCCCTTAACCTGGAGCGATACAAAAGGCCGATCCTGGTCTCTTCAACAGATGGCGTGGGAACGAAGTTGAAGATCGCTTTCCTGATGGACCGCCACGATACGGTGGGAATCGACGTGGTGGCGATGTGCGTGAATGACCTGGTGGTCGTTGGGGCCAAACCGCTCTTTCTTCTCGATTATTTGGCCACGTCTGAACTGGATGTGGAGAGATCGAAGCAAGTGATCGGGGGAATCGTGAAGGGTTGCATCGAAGCGGAGTGTTCGTTGATCGGGGGGGAAACGGCGGAGATGCCTGGCTTCTACAAAAAAGGAGAGTATGATCTTGCCGGGTTTGCTGTCGGAATTGTGGAGGACGCTCAACTGATCGATGGATCGAAGGTGGCCGTAGGGGATAAATTGATCGGGTTGGCTTCGAATGGACTTCACAGTAACGGATACTCTTTGGTGAGAAAGGTTCTGCTTGACTATCACAAGATGGACCTCCAAAAGCGAGTGGAGGAGATTGGCGAGAATTTGGGAGAAGAACTTCTTCGGCCGACAAGGATCTATGTCAAGGTCATTCTCAATCTCATGAAAGACTTCAATATCGGGGGCATCGCTCACATCACCGGCGGCGGGATTACAGATAATCTGCCACGTATCATTCCGAAGGGCTACAAGGCAGCCGTCCGTCGCGGAAGTTGGGAGGTCCCTCCTATCTTTTCCTTCTTGAAGAAGATGGGAAACATTCCAGAGGAAGAAATGCTGCGGACCTTCAACAACGGGATTGGTATGATTCTTATCGTCCGGACAAAAGAAAGCGAAGAAATCCTAGCCAGGCTTCACTCTTTGGGTCAGAAGGCCTTCGTGATCGGAGAGATTGAGAAAGCCGAGCGAGAACAGGAAACCATCGAGTTTGTTTAAATCA
>CAYMTD010000345.1:0-3207 GCA_964393245.1 uncultured Syntrophaceae bacterium | reverse complement strand
ATACAGATTGGCCTTCGGCGGAAATGGTACATCATCGTTCCGCTCGTCCTCGGCCTAATGATCTCTTTGGGTGTTTACAAATATCTGCCCAAGATCTACAAGGCTACCACCTTGATTCTCGTTCAACCCCAAAGGGTACCAGAGAGTTACGTGCGCCCCACCATCACCGATTCTGTGATCAGCCGATTAAATACGATTAGTCAGGAAATTCTAAGTCGGACAAGGCTTGAGAAGGTCATTCAAGAGTTAAATCTCTATTCTGACCTTATGAACAAAAGACCCATGGAAGAGATTATTGAATCAATGAGAAAGGACATCGAAGTCAAAGTTCATGAAAATCCGCGAAATGAGCGGCAGCAGAACTCTTTCTCCATTTCCTTTTTGGGAAGGGAACCCAGAACAGTGATGATGGTGGCTAATAAATTAGCCTCGTTATTTATTGAGGAGAATTTAAAAGTCCGGGAATTACAGGCAGAGGGGACCTCTGAGTTCCTGACGAAGGAATTAAATGCCTTAGAGGATCAGTTGAAGAGGAAAGAGCATGACATACGAAATTTTAAGGAACGCAATATGGGCCAGCTCCCTCAACAGTTAGACGCAAACTTGAGAGTGCTGGAGCGTCTGCAAGAACAGCTAAAGACGACGAGCGAAAATATGAGAGCGGCCGAGGACCGGAGTGTTCTGCTTCAAAACCAAATTGAGCAGTTGAAAGCGAAGACGGCATACCCGCTTCCGAGGAGAAGGGGGGATCAGGAGACGGGTGTAGAGGATATTAGTGTGGGGCGACAAATTCCAGATGACCCTCTTATTGCACAATTAAATAGTTTGAAAAGGGATTTGGCAACAGCGCAATCGAAGTACACGGACACCCATCCGGATGTGGTCGATTTAAAGAGAAAAATAGCCAATCTTGAGCCGAAAGTGAACCAACTGTTAGACAACGAGGAGGCCGAACGAAAAGCGAAAGCGACAGGCCGTCAACGGATGCTTGAAGAGCCGGCACTCCGTGCCGCCTTAACTCCTGAAGCGGAGAGGCTCCTCGCTCAGTATACCGAACAATATAATAGTGCCCTGCTCGAAGCTAAGCGATCGAGGGAAGAAATAAGAAATCTGAAAGAACAGATCGCTCTCTATCAGAGAAGGATTGAAGATACACCCAAGCGGGAGCAAGAGCTAACGCTTCTCACAAGAGATTACGAACTTTTGAAAACGAACTATCAATCCCTTCTCGACAAAAAGATCCAGGCTCAGATGGCAGAGAACCTTGAGCGGAAACAACAGGGTGAGCAGTTTAAGATTCTCGACCCCGCACGTCTTCCGGAAAAACCCATTAAACCTGATCGAAATAAGATCTTATTGATTGGGGTCATGCTGGGGTTGATGGCTGGCTTGGGTCTAACCTGGTTTCGGGAATCCCTGGACAGGTCTTTCCATTCGGTCTCGGATGTGGAAGTTTACCTGGCCCTTCCCGTCATCGCTACGATCCCAAACCTAACGGAAGAAAAGAAACGCATAACACATCGAGCATAGCCCGTATTGCAAGGCGCTAGACGCAAGGCGGAAGGAGAAGAAAAAATGGAAAAGCCTCACAAGAAATTAGATGTCTGGCAAGCATCAATGAGAGCAACAAGAGTTGTGTACGAATTGACTAAAACATTCCCAGAAGAGGAAAAGTTTGGACTCGTTTCCCAGATGCGCCGTGCTGCGGTCAGCATTCCTTGCAATATTGCCGAAGGCGCGGCCAGGCAGGGAAAGAAAGAATTCAGAAATTTTGTAAGCATGGCTCAAGGTTCATTAAGTGAATTGGATACACAATTGGAACTGAGTGTCTTATTAGGACATGTTCGCGCTAAAGATGTACGAGAAATAGATGTGCATTTGTTAAGGATCGATAGAATGCTTTCTGGGTTAATACGGAGTCTTACAAAGAGGACGAAGAACGAAATATCGAAACGCTCTAACGCCTAACGCCTTCCGCCTCGCGTTAATTGGGGGTTGCGAAATGTACGAGACATATTACGGCCTAAAAGAAAGTCCTTTTAATGTGACGCCAGATCCTAAATTCATCTATTTGGGCGAAAATCATCAGGAGGCCCTTGCTCATTTACTCTACGGAGTCAGGGAGAGAAAAGGATTCATTGTTATCACGGGAGAGGTGGGGAGCGGCAAGACGACCTTAATCCACTATCTTCTTAACAAATTCAACGGGAATGGTAATACGAAAACAGCCTATCTCTTCAATCCCAAGCTGAATGCAAATGATTTTATTCAGTATATCCTGAAAGACCTCGGGATGGAAGTGAACGGAGGGACGAAAAGCGACCACCTTTACAGTCTTTATCGATATTTGCTCAAAGCCTATCAGGACAATGAGAAAGTGATTTTGATCGTCGACGAAGCCCAGGGATTAAATCCAGAGCTTCTCGAAGAGATTCGGCTTCTCTCAAATCTCGAGACATCGAAGTCGAAGTTGCTCCAGATTATTTTGGTTGGACAACCTGAATTGAAAAAGACGCTGCTGCAGCCCGGACTTCGTCAGCTCAGGCAAAGAATTAATATGCGATACCATCTCAACTCGCTTTCGAAAAAGGAGACGCGAGAATATATCGAGAAGAGGTTGCGAACTGCCGGAGCGAGGAAACGGCTTTTTACAGAAAAGGCTCTAAAAGAAATCTACCGTAAATCCGGGGGAGTACCTCGTTTGATCAATATCCTGTGTGACAATGCTTTACTGAACGGATATGCCTTGGACCAAAAGGTCGTTGACCATAAATCCGTTAGAGAAGCGGCGAAGGATTTAAGCCTCAAATTAGGAACTCGAAGATTGTGGAACTGGATTGCTATTCCACTCTGCATCATTGGAGTAGCTCTGATCATTCTTCTGTTACAGAAAAGTGGTTTGCTTCTCCCCCTTTATAAAGGCATTCTTCAGAGTTTTCAAAATGCGGGAGACGCAGCAACAAAGGGGTTTCAAAATGTTCTCGGTTTCTTTAACTAAAAGTGGCAGGAGCGTTGCACTTTTTCACGCAAGTCGCGAGGCGCGAGAGCGCAAGAAGATTGAAGAGATTACCCCTTGCTCCTTACGCCTGACGCCTTGCGTTCGTGGATTGGAATTGAACCCAATGAACTCAAGCAACTCAAGTAACCCAGTGAACCCAAGTAATTCAGTAAACTCAAGGAACGCTATGCGAGGTATGTAATGAGTCG
>CAYMTD010000344.1:0-3207 GCA_964393245.1 uncultured Syntrophaceae bacterium | reverse complement strand
TACTTACGCCCAAGATCATAATAAGGTGGTCATTACTCAAGATCTGGATTTTTCTACCTTATTGGCCGTCAGGGGGTTTAATAAGCAAGTGTGATTAATCTCCGTTTTGGCAACGCCAGGCCTGACTTTGTAATGGATCGCATTATTGAAATTGCGAGTGAGATGGAAAAAGAGTTGGAAGAAGGAATTGTCGTTAGTGTTGACGAGACATCTGCGAGGTATAGAAGCTTGCCTATTGAGATTAAATGAAAAATCTATAGGCCTCTGGAACGCGGCAGAGAGGATTGATTTATTGATAGAGTAGTATTATTAAATGGAACCCTGGTACAAAGTGGCAACGCCGAGAAAGGAAGTCCGGGAAGGCCGCTCATTCAAAATCCTCGAAGATTTAGGCCTCGGAGGCAAGATAAGGATTGAAGAGTTGACGTGACAGTATATCAGAAGTGTAAATCGGGGATAGATTGGAGCAGGTCTATCTTGTCTGGATAATCACCGTTATGAATGCAAATGGGAGGAGATTGAGCTAAAAAATAGATCCATAAACCCTTCCTATCTTGGGGACAGGCCGGGGATAAATCAGCCAAAGAGGAAAGGAGGCAAAAAGATGGATCAAAAAGCTATTGATTTGCACGGTCAGTATATCCATGGATTATTGGATCGTCGTGAGTTCCTCAGAAGGTTGGCAATTCTGGCTGGGAGAACTGCCGCTGCTAATGCACTTCTGTTGTCGTTAGAAAATAATGTTGCTAACGCCCAAGTCGTTCCAAAGGATGATCCTCGTATCCAAGCAGAACATATGAAGTATCCTGGTGCAACAGGCGAGATTCGTGCCTATCTTGCGAGGCCGAGGGGAGATGGAAAACTACCTGGAGTCATCGTCATCCAGGAGATCTATGGTCTTGTCCCCCACATCGAAGACGTTGCGAGACGAATCGCTTTGGAAGGGTTTTTAGCCATTGCTCCAGACGCGTTGTCGCCCCTTGGGGGAACCCCGGAAGATCCGAATAAAGCTCGAGAGCTAATGGGAAAGCTGGATAGACAATCCACAGTAGAAAACTATATCGCTGCGGTAAAGTACCTAAAGACACATCCGCTGTCGACAGGAAAGATCGGGGTCGTAGGCTTCTGTTGGGGAGGGGGAATGGCCAACCAGCTTGCGGTTAACTCTCCTGACCTGTCAGCCGTGGTTCCCTACTATGGTCCTCAGCCTGCATCTGAAGATGTCCCCAAAATTAAGGCGTCTTTACTTCTGCATTATGCTGGCGTAGACGAAAGAATTAATAAGGGGATCCAGGCATTTGAAGAAGCCCTAAAGAAGGCATCCATCGACTACAGGATTTATATGTATGGGGGTGCCCAGCATGCGTTTAACAACGATACGAACCCCGCCCGGTACAACAAGGAGGCCGCCCAGCTTGCTTGGGAGCGTACAATTTCGTTCTTAAAGCAGAAGCTAAAACATTAGCGTTAGGTGGGATCATTTTCCCAGGCAACATTTCTTGTACTTCTTGCCGCTGCCACACGGACAGGGATCGTTTCGGCCCGGTTTGGGGGTTGGTGGCGCGGCCCTGGGTTGCGTCAAAGGGATGTCCGATCCCAAGGACTGGCGGCGCCATAGACCGGATAGCTCTGAAATGAAAGGTTGGCAGTGGTTAAAGAATCGTTTATAGCCCGCACACAGATAATTCAGCCCAGCTTCGCCATCCGGTGCCCGAAGGATGCGATCCTTCGGGCACCCACCGTGACACATATTTAGAACCTCGCATGCCTGACAATAGGGAGGTAACGTATCCCATTTGGCCTGTCCAAATGCCCTCTGCGCCGGACTTTCCAAAAAATCTACCAGTGGAGCCTCCCGGATATTCCCCAAGCAATGATCCGGATCGACGAAGTGATCACATGAAAAGAAGTCTCCGTTGTGCTCGACGACAGGGACGTCACCGCAGGTCTTCCGAAAGATACAAAGTGAATGCTCTTGGCCGAATGCAGTTCTGGCCGCTTCCTCGAAGATCTGCACTTTGATCCGCTCGATGTCCTCGCGTATCCACTCATCAAAGGTAGTGCAGAGAAATCTGCCGAAAGCTTCAGCGGGCACACTGCGATGGCTAACACTGCCTTCGTTGTCCGGTTGAGGCTCAACGAGGGGAAGAAACTCGATGGATTGGGCCTTAATCTCTTTGAAGAACCGGTAAACCTGGATTGGATACCGAACGTTCTCAGCATGCACCACGCAAAGGATGTCGCACGGAACCCGGTGCTGACGTAGAAGCTCATAACCACGCATCGCTTGCCTGTGGGTTGGCTTCTGCCCCTTGGTAACGCGGTATCGATCATGCATCTCCTTCGGACCGTCCAGGCTAATCCCCACGCTGAAGCCCTCTTCCGCCAAGAAACGGCACCAATCCTCATCAAGGAGCGTGCCGTTGGTCTGTATGCCGTTCCCGATGCGTTGATGAGAGCGTTGATGCTTGCGTTGCAGGTTCACAATTTTGCGAAAGTAGTCTAAACCTAAGATAGTTGGCTCCCCGCCATGCCAGGAAAAGTTAATCACGGAACCAGAAGAGGCATCGATGTGTTGAAGAATATACTCCTCCAGAATATCGTCGGGCATTCGAAACGACTCGCCCTTAGGATAGAGGTCTTCCTTCTTCAAGTAGTAGCAATAGTGACAGGCCAGGTTGCAGATTGAGCCACCAGGCTTGGCAAAGATCTGAAATTCACGAGAGGCTTTGACCATTAGTCAATTCGCAATCTTCGGACTGAACCGCATCCGGCCTTCAGCCGGAATGTGCTCCGTCCTGCCAGAAGCGGCATGGAAGTTAACGAAGAGAATATAACATGATATTACATTGCCAGAAAGCCCATCGACATGCTGAGGGCCGAGAGCTCTGTTGAACGGTTTGGGCCTACTCAACCATAATCCGTAATCGTCATCCTGAACTTGTTTCAGGATCTATGGGTTACCGAAAAAGCGAGATGCTGAAAAAATTTCAGCCTGACATCGGTTTTGCTAATGTTTCCATTTTTGATTACGCATTATCGACTAAAAGGATTGGCTTGATGTTGCGGAGGGATAAGGGATAAAATAGAGGTTACAGCTATTGGAGAAACCTGCCATGATTTTTGGTCTCATTTCTCCGATGCCATGAACCTAATTGATGAAGGGGAAAAGGCGGCAAAGGAGAAGCTTGACGATATTCGTCGTAT
>CAYMTD010000343.1:0-3208 GCA_964393245.1 uncultured Syntrophaceae bacterium | reverse complement strand
TGGCAGACAACATCCCACCGAGAGCCACGCTATCCAGAGAAAAGATCTGAAATGATGTCCGCTTTGCCAGGTAGGCTGGAAGAAAGGTGAGCGAACCCGTGAACGAAAAACTGTGCATCATGTTGGCGAGATAGAGGAGAACCAGAGGTAAAGAGAAATAGGTCTTCATCATCCCTGGATTGGATTTTTTTTCGTAGGAGGCCTCCTCTCTTCTCATTTTCTCTCTTGGTGACATGTCGACGAAAAGAGACCAGAACACCAAGGCGAGCCCCGGGAGAGCGAAGAGAAGGTAGGCAAGCCGCCAACCCAGGGTAGAGGCTATCAGCCCGGCAATAAAAGGGGTCACCCCCAGCCCGATGTTCCCCGCAGATCCATGAATCCCAAGCGCCCGCCCATATTCACGCACCGTGGAAGTGATCAGCGAGTTGACCCATGGATGATAGATGCTACCAAAGACGCCGAGCAGCGCCAGTCCTGCAGTGAAGAGGATGAGGGTGGAAGAGAAGGCCACCAGGATCAACGACAGGCAGCAGCCCAAAAAACAGACGAGATAGAGCTTCCTGGGACCTAAGAGGTTGTAAATCATTCCACCGGGAAGCGCTCCCAACCCGTAAGTGAGGGTCATGATGTTTCCAATCACCCCGAGCTCCAGAAATCCCAAGGAAAACTCCTTTTGCAGAAGCAGGAGAACCGCCGGAAAGATGAGCATGTTCCCGTGGGTGAGGGCATGAGAGCATCCCGTCAGTACAACGATCGTTTTTTCTTTACGATCCATCATGGCGCTTGCGGTTTTTTCCTTTCAGCCCCCTCCATTCTCTTGACCGTGAGGGGACCCTGGCTGCTCTCGAGGTGCAGGCAGCGCCAGGGAGCTACATAATGTTTCCAATGATAGGGTCTGCCCGTCTATTCGTCAATGGCTAATTTCAATTTGTGAAGCCGGCCCTCTCCCATTCCCGACCAGCGAAATGACGCTTGCTTTGGATCTGACATTTTGACCGGTGAGTAGCAATTCTTGGCCCGTTTTGGCCGACTGGCCCAAGGGAACCTCTTGATCTTCAGAAAAGATTATTAATTTTAATGCATTAAAAGACCATGAAAAACCCCTTCGAATGGCAAGATAATTGCATGCTCCCTCCTAACAATTCAGAAAAGAAGGAGACAGAGGATATGAGAGCAATCCTTTTCAAAAAAGTCCTGATAAAAAGTGTGACCATCCTTTTCTCAGTACTGGTCTGGGGACAACCTGCCCTGGGTTGCAAGGATTGGCAATACGGTCGGGCGTGTGATTTCGAGTCACCGCCTTCTTCCACTTCAATATCCACATTCTCTCCACTTCCCTAAGCGTTCCGCCTCACCTTCAGCTCGATAACCGTGTTGATTCCGTCGCCGAAGGAAGAGGCCTTTGCGACGGGAGGCTAAAGCCTTTTCCTGCCCAAGAATGCCCCACGCTTTGGTGACCATTACTTTTTACATCCGAATCTTATTGCCAAAGGGGATGTTTTGGAGTAAAAGAATAGGTTTAGAGAAAAGAGATGCTCACCCCTGAAAGCAAAGACTACTTAGACGTCAAGGCCATCGTCATCCTTCTCATCCTCACTCTCCTTTGGGGTCTTAATTATGCGGCCATCAAGTACTCGAACCAAGGGATGTCGCCGGTTTTCGCCTCCACCCTTAGGTCAGTGATCGCTTCCATCTGTGGAGTGGTCTACTGTATTCGAGCAAAGGAGAGGTTATTTCATACAGACATCCGACTCTTCCACGGTTTCATCGTGGGCCTTTTATTTGGGTTAGAGTTTGCCTGTATCTATTTTGGAATGCTCTATACGGATGCCGCCCGGTCGGTCATCTTTGTCTACCTGAGTCCTTTTGTCGTTGCGGTAGGAGCCCATTTCTTTCTCAAAGGGGATCGTTTGAGCTTCGCCAAAATCGCAGGCCTCATTCTGGCCTTTACAGGAATCGTCATCGTTTTCGGAAGGAGACCGAGAACTGCCAAAGCCACGATGGTCCTTGGAGATCTTTTAGAGATTGCGGCAGCCTTTCTCTGGGGAGCGACGACCCTCTACATCAAGAAATTCATGGCAGAGAAGGTTCATCCGATCCATACTTTTCTATATCAACTCTTCTTCTCCATTCCCATTCTGCTGATGGTGAGCCTCATTCTTGAACCCAAATGGGTAACCAAAATCGACGTGTTGATCGTGACCTCCCTCCTTTACCAATCCCTTCTTGTGGCTTTTATGAGTTACTTTCTCTGGTTCAAATTGATTCATGAGTACTCGGTCAGCAGATTGTCGGCCTTCACTTTTTTTACTCCCATCTTTGGAGTCGTCTTCGGTATTCTCCTCCTGAGCGAAGAATTGACCGTTTCATTGATGGTGGGTCTGCCCATGGTGTCCCTCGGAATTTTTTTCGTAAACTGGAGGAGAAGAACCAGGGTTTGATTGGTAGCAGGAGGTTCGATCATGCCTGTTGGAATTTTCATTGCACTTTTCGGTTACCTTTTGGGTTCGGTTCCCACCGGCCTCCTTCTTGCTAAGTTCTTTTCCAAGGTTGATCCAAGAACAATGGGGAGCAAGAATATCGGAGCGACCAATATCTTTCGGACAGCGGGAAAGACCCTGGGCATCCTCACCCTCGTGGGGGATGTGCTCAAAGGAATGATTCCGATCGGGATCGGGATTCAACTGAGGGTTTCTGATTCATGGCTCGCAGCGGTGGGGTTGAGCACCCTTCTGGGTCATATTTTTCCTATTTTTCTTGGATTTAGAGGGGGAAAGGGGGTGGCCACGGCCCTCGGAGTCTATCTGGTGATTTCTCCCATTGCGGTTCTCATGGAATTTTTGCTCTTTGCAGGATTGGTATGGAAATGGAGGTACATCTCTCTTGGGTCGATCTCCTGTGCGACGACCATTCCCATTCTGATCGGCTTTTTCAGGAGTGATTCACAGGCCTACTTTATTCTGAGTGTCATCATCGCTGCCCTGATCCTCTACCGTCATCAGGAGAACATCGTTAGACTTCTTCAGGGGACGGAAAATAAGTGGAAATCATGAGATCAGAAAGCAGAATGTGGAAAGCAGAAGGCAGAAAACCCTTTAGTAGAAATACTGGGGAAAGATTATGCGTATCCAACAAGAAGTCATCCTGAATTTATTGTCTCACTCGGGGAAGAAAACCCTCGCCTTTAGCCGAAGACTTTAGTATGAAC
>CAYMTD010000342.1:0-3209 GCA_964393245.1 uncultured Syntrophaceae bacterium | reverse complement strand
TGAAGTGAACGTCCTTAACCGTCATGCTGAACTTGGTTCAGCATCTAACAAAACCCCGGACTTGCCAATTTTCCCCCTCACCGACTAACCCCTTCATTTTCTTGAAAAAAAATAGAGTTCATGTTAGTTTCTATTCCAATATGATCCAGTTGAGCCATGTCTCGAAGACCTATCCCAGCCAGATTTCTGCCCTTTCGGATGTCACCTTGGAGATTTCGGACGGAGAATTCGCCTTCCTCACAGGCCCCAATGGTTCAGGAAAGACAACCCTACTTCGCATTCTCTACTGTGCAGAGAGGCCAACAAGTGGAGAGGTACTTGTTAATGGCATCCACATCACCGAGAAGGGGTTCCGAAAGATCTATCAGTTGCGAAGGACGATGGGAATCATCTTTCAGGATTTTAAGCTCCTTCGGGACCGCACCGTGGGCGAGAATATTGCTTTTGCTCTGGAGGTGACCGGTCATACGCCCAAGGAAGTCAGGAAGAAGGTTTCAGAGATTCTGAGCCGGGTAGGCCTTCAGGCCAGAGAGGAAGATTCTGTCCTTTCTCTCTCCGCTGGAGAACAGCAGCGAGTGGCCATCGCCCGGGCCCTGGTAAATGATCCCCCTCTCCTCCTGGCCGACGAGCCGACAGGAAATTTGGACGACGCCATGGCCGTTGAGGTGGTTCAGATCCTCACCGAACTTCATCACCGAGGGACCACCATTGTTTTCGCCACCCATGATACGGACTTGATTCTACGCTATCCCTATCGGGTCATCCATCTTCGTGGCGGAAGAAGAGTGGAGAGTCCTGCCTGAAGACGGGTAGAGGGAAGGAAATGCTCTTTTTTCTCCGTTTTGTTTTGCGACGGGCCTTCCAGAATATGAAGGGAAACCTCCTGCCCAATCTGACGACCGTCGCCATCATCGGAATCTCCATGCTGATCTTCTCCTCCTTCTCCCTCATCGCATTTAACCTCACTTCTTTTCTCAAAGCTTGGGAGGAGAAGATTGAAGTGATCGCCTACCTTAAGAAAGGGGTAGCCCCAGGCGAGGTGGAAGGGCTTTTGAGAAAAATTCGCCGATTCGAAGGGGTGGAGACAGTGAAATATGTGTCCTCGAATGAGGCGATGGTCTTTATGGAAATGAAGCTGGGCCATCAGAAGAATCTTCTTGAAGGGATCCAACCCGGGATCCTTCCGTCTTCCATTGAAATCCGCTTAGTGAAGGATTTCCGGAACACCGCCAGCATCAAAGGGATCGTCACTCAGCTGAGACAACTTGCGCAGATCGACGAGATCCAATATGGCCAGGAATGGGTGGAGACTTTTTTGACGCTGGTCCATCTCTTCCGCATCACCCAGTGGGTTCTGGGGGGGCTTCTCCTGATGGGGATCATCTTCATCACGTTTCATACACTTCAACTGACCATTTCTTCCCGGAGAGAGGAAATTGAGATCATGCAGATTTTAGGTGCCCGTCCTTCCTTTATTCAGGTGCCTTTCTATATTGAAGGACTTGTCCAGGGATTTGTTGGAACGGGTTTGGCGATTCTTTTCCTCTTCTATCTTCACTATGAGGTCTTGCTTTACAAAGTCTTTTTTCTCTACATTACTCCCTCGATCAAAGAGTGGTTCACGGGAATCTCCATCCGCTTCTTGCCTCCCGAAAAAATCATTGGGGTGATCCTCGGAGGGATGGTGCTCGGTTTTTTTGGAAGTTTTGCAGCGTCGATGAGGTTCCTGAAGTATCAAGTGTGAGTCCTTCATGAAGCGTTGGATATTTATTCTGTGCGGATGGATCTTGTTCGGGTGGAGCTTTTCCATTGAACCGGCCGCTCTTTGGGCTGCCCGGCAGGACCAGATTGAGAAGGATTTATTTCAGAAGAGGAAGGACCTGAAAGAGATCCGAAAGGAGCTCACCACCACTCGGGAGAAGGAGAAAAAGATACAGAAGAGGGAGTCCTCCATTCTTGAAAGCCTCCATCAGATTGAAACGGAACTCTATCAGAAGGAGAAAGATTTGAGACAGATGGAGTCCAGGCTCGGCCAGACGAAATCGAGACTCCAGCAAGCAAAGCAACAACTCCATGCCCTCAATCAAGGGATGGATCGAACAAGAGGAGAGCTCTCCTCCAGGATGGTCGCCCTCTATAAGATGGTACGGAGACCCCCGGAGGTATTTTTGCTCACGTCCGAGTCGTATCTCGACCGATTAAAAATGGATAAGTACTTGAGGGTCGTCATCGATTCAGACGCCCGCCTGGTCAACACCTATCGAAGTCAGCTCTTCTTGAAAGAAAGGGTTCACGATGAGCTGACAGAGGATCAGGCCCAGTGGCAACGAAGTATCTCTGAGGTGGAGAGAAAGAAGGAGGAGATTAGCAGGGTGAGAAGAGCCAAGCAGGCTCTGTTGAGATCCATTCAAAGCCAGAAAGCCGTCACTCAGAAACTCATCGGTGAATTGGAAGGCCGGGCCACGGAACTACAGACGCTCGTCGAAAAATTGGAACGTGAGAAAAGCCTTCTGGCCTATAAACCCGTGAAACCCAATGCGTACAGAGGGAAGCTCCACCCTCCCGTTCAGGGAAGCATGGTCAGTCAGTTCAAGGAGAGGGGGCAGAATGGAATTGAAATCAGGGCGCCCATGGACGCTGAGGTCCGAGCCATCCTTCCCGGAAAAGTCCTTTATGCAGATTGGTTCAAAGGATTTGGCAATATGGTCGTCATCGATCATGGTGATCATACCTTCACGGTTTCCGCTTACTGTTCTCAACTGTTGAAGAGAGAAGGAGATCCGGTTGCTCAAGGGGAGGCCATTGCTCGGGTCGGGAGCGCGGGATCGCTGAAAGGTCCTTGTCTCTATTTCGAAATTCGCCATCGAGGGAAGCCTCAAGATCCCATGGATTGGATCTTAGATCCAGAAAAAACATTATCTGTCCACGAGGAGCCGAAGAGAGGGAAGAAATAAAAGACGACAAACGCCTCGCATTCAAGGCGGATTAGAGGTAAAATAGTAGTTGTTGTAACGCCCCTATCCGAATGAATCAAGGGATCCGCAAAGGAGGATCGTATGAATAAAGGTAAAGGAATAAGGACTGTCAAGATCGGTTTGGTCATCCTGCTGGTCTTTGGCCTTGGAATTTCGATTGGGTTGAGCCGATCGCCCAGGGTTTCAGCGCTCTCCAACAATGTCTATGAGGATCTGAAGATCTTCACGGATGTC
>CAYMTD010000341.1:0-3211 GCA_964393245.1 uncultured Syntrophaceae bacterium | reverse complement strand
GTTCAATTCAGACATAAGGAGTAGGTCCTATGAAGGCCGGTGTGGCAGGGGGTTACGGGAGGGAGTGGAGAACAAAGTGGTATAAAATTTTAATTCCTTATATTTTTTTCTTGACTTATAACACCTTATATATATAATAGGTGTTATGAACCTCAAGACACTTTCCTTCCATCGACAAAAAGTCAACCTTTTAATCCGAAAACGGGCACGGTTCGAGCGGGTCGCCATGGGGCGGTCTCCGATGGTGGCCGCTTCCTTTATGCCGCGGAGGCTAAGAGCCGGAGGCCCTGTCGTGTATTATCTTTCAGCTTCGATTGGAGGGGAGAGCCGACACCGCTATGTTCGCAAAGGGGAGGTGCCCTACTGGCGCAAGCGGGCCTTGGCATGGAGGGGGTTCATGAAGGCGATGGCCTCCTGGGTGAAAGTGAATCGCGAGATCGAGAAGGAGTTAAGAGAGATCGGGCGATTACGTTGTGAGCCGTTACCTGGAGGGGGTGGGGGTGGACGGAGAACTGATCCTCTTTAAGGAGAATAAGGTTGAGGTTCTTAGGAGACTCAAAGACGGGAGGATTGACTACTTAGATTTGACGTCCTGGAGTTTTCAAGATCGGCTCTTTGGGTTTTTGATAGAGGAGAGGTTTTTTGAATGGTGTGGGAGTAGTTATCCTACCCCTCGGGAGAGGGAGAATATCCCGGTTTAGTTTCTACTGGCCTGTGCCCTTCAGATGAAACTCCACCGGAGCGCTGCCTTCCAGAAGTTAGAGTATATCCTGCGGTCGGGTTCGATTCTGGTGAGGGTGGGATTTAATGTGGGGATAAAGGGAGGGGGATTTAATCATAAGAACAAGAGAGGGCGGAAGATTCCGATCGATCAGGACACGGCCCGTAAGTTTTTTACCGATACGGAGGCTTCTGAGGTTGAGGATTGGTATAACACGGATGTGCAGAAATGGTTAAGAAGACATCGGGGCTATTCGGACAAGGAGGGGGTTTTTATCCTCGATCCCACCTTGATTTGCCTTCCCGATAATCCTCATTATAAGGAGTCTGCTCTTTTGCCGTTAGACCAGGAGGGGAGGTATGTGGATGTCAAGAAACTTTCTTCCCAGGAGAGGAAGCGATTTAAGTATACCCGGGCTTATAAATTGACGCTCCTGCTCCATTGGAGTCGGCAGGATGATTATTTCATGTTTGCCGGTGGACATTTGGGGAAGGGAGATGAATCGGGGCTAAAACGGGGGGAAGAACTTGTGGACCGATTTGTTTCCCAGATCGGCAAAGGGGTGATCAAGCTTTTGATCATGGATAAGGAGTTTATCGACGGGGCGATGATCAGCCGGTTTAAGAAGACTCACGGGATCGACTGCTTGGTTCCCTTGAAGTCGAACATGCATGCATTGCTGGATGCCTTAGGGATTTCAAGAATGGACAAGGTGGACTGGATGAAATATGAAGAGGTCAAGGACGAGAGAGGGAGGGTGATAGAGGTAGAGGAAGTGGCTGGGGTGGGGAAAGTGGAATCGTGGGACACCTGTGAAGTTCCGCTCTACGTGGTGTTGGTACGAACAAGGAAGGCCGATGGCAAGATTGAGCTCTGGGCCCTGGCTTCGACTAAGGAATTCAGAGACCCTCGGTTGGCCCGAGAGCTCTATAAGGGTCGGATGCAAATCGAGGAGAGGATTGACCAGATTAAGAATTGTTGGTGGGTGGGGTGCTTTACGACTCCGAATTTCAATGCCGATGTGGTCCACGTCTTTTTCGTTTTGTTGGTCTATACGTTGATTCAGCTCTATTTGAAGGCGACCCATCACGAGGAGCTGGCCACCCAGACGATAGAGACGTTAAAACAGGAGGAGCGATTAGGAAAGGATGCGGTTATTGTCTACGCCGAGAAATACTTTGCCGTCTTTGACCTTGATGAGTATACCGACATTATTCTGTATCTCAGAGAGAAGCCTCGAGAAAGAATGCGTCGATGGATCAAGAAGTTTAGAAGAAACAAGATCAGAGCCCCCTGAAGAACCCTCCTGCTTTTTTCTGAATTCCTCTTCTTTTTTCAAAAGGCTGTTACCTAACACGGCAATGGGAGAGGATTTTCCCTCTCTGGGCTTTTTTCAAATTCGTCTCCTCCTGTCTTCTCTCACTATTTATCCCTCTGCCCATCCCCCATCTGATGAAGCCCTGTCTACCCGGCTTCGGGCCAGGCAACAAGCTGCCCCCCCCACCTCTCCTCTTCTTATGTCTGAATCGAAGGTTGCTTGGCGAAGGGTTGACTGTTCAGTAATTTCTTATAAAATAGTACAAGAGGTGTTGGTATCCCACGAGGAACGAACCGAGGGGAGAATCATGGAAGATCGGATTCTGATTGTCGATGACGAGGAGTTGATCTGCCGCCTTTTGGCCCAACGGTTGACCGGAGAAGGATATTCCTGCGTTACCGCAAGTAATGGGAGAGAGGCCCTGACCCAATTTTATAAGAATGCCTTTTCGCTCATCATTTCGGATATCAAAATGCCAGAAATGGACGGAATTGAGCTGTTAAAGAGAGTGAAGAGTTTTAATGAAAACATGTTAGTGATCATGGTGACCGCCTATCCTGAAATAGATATGGCCGTCGAGGCAATGCGTCTGGGGGCCTACGATTTCATCATCAAGCCCGCTGACCTGGATTTGATCGTTCTCAGTGTGAAGAAGGCTCTGGAGAAAAAGCGACTCGAAGAGGAGTTGGAGACTCATCATCAGAATTTGGAGAGACTGGTTGAGGAAAGGACGGCGAAGCTTCAGCATGCCTACCGGGTCCTGAAAAAAGCCCATCTCGATTCGGTCAAGGTTCTCGCAGAAGCCATCGACGCAAAAGACCCTTACACCCGGGGCCATTCCGATCGTGTGAGAAGGATGAGCTTAAGGATCGCCGCCCGATTGGGTTTCAGCGAGGAGAAACTGGAGAGTCTGGAATATGGGGCTCTCCTTCATGATATCGGTAAGATCGGGATCAAGGATGAGATCCTTCAGAAACCCGGAGCCCTCAATCCCGGAGAGTATCAATCCATCCAGGAGCATCCTTTGATCGGTGTCAAAATCGTAGAAGGCATCGATTTCTTCAAAGACAAAATTCCGATGATTCGGCATCATCATGAGCGTTTCGATGGGAAAGGATATCCGGATGGACTGGCAGGGGAAACCATTCCTCTTGAGGCAAGGATCATTACCG